>NZ_JBAKHU010000037.1:0-65938 GCF_036906895.1 Micromonospora sp. CPCC 206060 | reverse complement strand
TCAACTTTTACCGATCACCACCACGCCGGACATCCATCACAACCGGGCACCTTCAGCCCATACGAAACACGGCCTAGCACCAGCGCATTGCGGGTGGGGCGGTCAGCCGCCGGGACGCCAACCGCGGGCCCGGCCTCGACGCGCCACGGCCGTACCGACCGCGAGCAGCAGCGCCGCCACGAGTCCCGCCGACGCCAGCGGCAGCACCCACGCATCCACGTGGGAACCGGGATTCGCGCGGGCCGCGGCGACCGGCTGCGCGCTCGCGCCCACGGCTTTCGGCGGATCCTCGACGCCCTCGGCGGCCACCGCCCGGTACGGGTCCACCATTCCCCAGCCGAGCTGCGGGTGGTGCCCGTCGAACGCGGTTCGCTGCGCGGTCGACTCGATCCGCCGCACCACCTCGGCGGCGCTGAGTTCCGGCCGGTACGACCGCAGCAGCGCGGCCGTGCCCGCCACGTACGCCGCCGCGTAGGCCGGATCGTCAACCGTGGGTGAGTGTCCCAGCCGACCGCCCGCTCCGGCGGAGAGGCTCAGCAGCTGCCTTCCCGGGGCGGCCACCCCGATGTAGTCCCCGGATTCGGTGGAGGTCACCGCGCCGTCCGGCCCGAACGCACCGACTGCCAGGACTCCGGGCAGCGCCGTCGGGTAGCTGGCCACACCCCGGGTCCGCGCGCCGGAGGCGGCCGGCGACACCACCACGATGTCGGCCGCGACCGCCCGCGCGGTGGCGGCCCGCAACGGGGCGGTGTTCCTGGTCGACGGTAGTACCACGTAGATCACTCGGGCGCGGGCGGCGACCGCGAAGTCGATGGCGGCGGCGAGTTGGCCAGGGTCGACGGCCCCGTCGCCCTGCCTGGTGGTCTGGGTGTAGCGAACCGGGAGCACGGACACACCGGGAGCCAGACCGGCGAAGGTCGTCTCGTTGTGTGGACGGGCGGCGATCAGGCCGGCGGCGAACGTACCCCGGCCATCACAGTCGTCGGTGGCCCCGGCGCTGTTGGCCAAGACGTCCCGACCACGCTCGACCTGACCTGGACGAAACTGTGCGTTACGGGCGTCGACGCCGGTGCCGAGCACCGCGACCCGGACCCCGGCACCCGTGCTCAGTGGCCACACCCGGCGCGGCCCGAGCAGTTCCGTCGCCCACGGGTTGCCGGCGGTGTGCACGCCCACCGGCTTGGCACAACCGGCCGGCGCACCATAGCCGGCCGACGCGGGGGCGCCAGACAGCGCCCCGACCAGAGCGCCGACGACGCCCGCCAGTGCACCGAGAACAGGTAGCGAGCCAACCGGACCCGGCCGGGCCGTCGCATCGGCGCCACGGCTGGGCCGGCCCCACCGGATCATGCCGGCATCCGCAGGGTCACCCGGGTACCCCGGCCGGGCCAGGACTCCACGGTCGCTCCGCCGCCGACCTCGCGCAGCCGGGCCACGATCGACTCCCGGATGCCGAACCCGGGTCGGCCGGCGACATCGAAGCCACAGCCATGGTCACGGATCACCACGACCAGGGCGCTCCTCTCCTCGTCGGCGCGGACCACCGCGTCACCGATCCCGGCATGCTTGGCCACGTTACCCAGAGCCTCCCGCACCCCACCGAGGACCGCGTCCCGGTGCGGGCCGGACATCCGACTGCCGGCGCCGGCGGCCACCGCCAACTCCACCCGCAGCCCGCGCCCCGCGAGTTCCTCGACCAGTTCGGACAACCCGCTGGCAAGTGGGTTGTCGTTGCCGCCACCGGGCTCGTCGAGCGTCCTGCGCAGCCGAACGGCCTGGACCCGGGCGGCGGCCCGCACCTCGGCGAGGCGCATCGCTGGGGCCGTCTCGTCCGCCGCGCTGTGCAGGGCGATCGTCTCCAGGGTCTGCAACACCGTGTCGTGCTGCGACCGCAGCCACCGTGCCCGCTCGGCCTCCCGACCGGCCCGGAACCCGTACGACATGGCCAGGTGCAGACTCAGCCCACAGACCACCAGCGCCGCCAACGTGACCGCCACCGCCAGTCCGAGCCACCCGACCCGGCCGGCGAGCGTTCCCCTGTCCGCAGCGGCGCCGTACGCGACCATCGCCAGCTGTGCCGGCGTCGACAGCAGCACCGCGAGCACGCCACCGACCAGGCCGAACGCGCCGGTCACCAGGACCACGGCACCGGCCAGGTACGGCCAGAACACCTCGGTGTGCGGTACCACCGCGCTCACTCCCACATTGACCCCGTACGCGACGGTGAGATCGACCAGCACGGCCCCGCGTACCCGTTCGAGGTCCACCGTCGGCCGCCGGTAGACCGTGACGAACGCCGCGATGTTGGCGGCCAGCAGCAGGACCGTCACCGGCAGCAGAGCAACCAGTGCCATCGGCTCTCCGCGTACCACGAGCACGCCCAGAGCGACGGGTAGGACACACACCCGGTATGCCAGGGCGCCGAGCAGCAGGCAACGCGAGGCCTGACGATGCAGCACGGCACCGGCGGTGCCGCCGACCGGACCGAAACCCTGCGCCCCGGCCGACACCGTCCACAACGGACGTCTGTGCGGTGACGCGACCCCGGCCACGGCGACACGGGTCAGCAGCGCGAACATCATGCCCGGCATGGCGGCACTGTCGACTGTCACGGACCCTTCCGTGCTGCGCCGGCCAACGCCCACGTGTCAGCTCCTTGTCCATCACGGACCGCGTGTCGCGACCGGCCCACACGAGGATCATGGCCAGTTTTCCCGACATTTGACCTTGGAAGCAAGAGCTGACGCCCATTGACATGAGCCGACGCCCAACGGCATCCGAACTGCGATCGGGCGAGATCAGCGAGCCGGATTCGCCCGCCTGCGGCCGCTACCGCTCCTTGAGGCGGCGGTTGACCTCGTCGGAGACCCGCCGGTTCAGGTCGGCCAGTTGCTCGTCGGTGTATGTGGTCAGGTCTCTCGGGTCCGTGCCGCCGTTCGCCGTCTGCTGCTGCTTCTGCTGTTCTCGGCGTTGCAGTTCCTGTTCCTCCGGCGAGCCGGGAGCGGCGTAGGCGCACCGGACCAGGGCGCCGTCAGCGTTCTTCAGGCAGGTCGCCTCCCGGCCGTTGATCTGGCCCCGGCCCTCCACCCGGTACCGGATGTTCTGCTCACTGCCGAGCGTGGCGGTCCACGTACTGCCGCCGGTCGGCACCACCTCGAACACCCGGTCGTCGTTCCAGCAGCACACGTCCCGATACTCCGCCTTGATCAGGGCGATGATCGCCTGCGGCGACGACCAGGTCGGGTTGAGCCGGTACACGGTCAGCGGGGCGAGGTTACCGCCGGAGTGCCGGGTCGGCACCGTCGACACCGCCACCACCGAACTGGCCTCGCCCTGCGGGGTGAGCGGGGTGACGTACGCACTGCGTCCACCACCCTCGCGGTAGCGCAGCGTGAACTCCGACTCGTTGCCCTCGTTGGCGCCGTCCTCCGAGGCGTCCCAGCCACTGCGCTCGAACCACCAGTCGGCGAAACCACCGACAGCGGCGGTGCCCTCCCGCTGTTGGGCGGCCAAACTGATCGGATAGGACGGTCCGGGCACCTCCGTCGTGTCGTCGGTGATCGTGACCTTCCCGGTCCCGCCGTTGTACAGCACCACACCAGCCGGCCGCTCGGTCACCACCAGGATGCCGGTCTGCCGCTTCAGTGGCACCACCACGATCGGGGTGTCGCCCTGGCAGTAGACGTACGCGTCGTCGGCGGAGAACCGGGCCCAGCGCCGCTCCGCGGAGATCTTCCGGCCCAGGTTGTGGTTGAACCAGCCGTCGATCCGCGCGGTGGCAGCCGACGCGTCGAACCGGCACCGCTGCTGCGCCCGGCTGTTGCCGCCCAGCGGCACCTCCTGCACCATGCCGACCTCGTAACCGGCCAACCAGCCGCGCCGCTCGACCAGCACGGCGAACCGGTCCGAGTCGGGCAGGTAGCTGACATCGGTGATCTCCCCGGTGACATCACCCAGGTTCGGCCCGGCCTGCGCCTCACCAACCACGTACGGCGCGCGAGCGGTCAACTCCGGGACCGGATCGGACACCACCCGCATCGTGGCGACGTACGCCCGATCCTGCAGGTACTCGCCATAGACCAGCCAGAACGCCCCCAGGGCCAGCCCGACGGCGGCACCCAGCCAGCCGAGGACGACAACCCCACCACCCGACCCCACCGGCCTGGTCTCGCCCCTACGGAGCCGACGCGAGAGCGACCGCACCAGGACCGGCACCCCGGCGAGCAGGGCCACCAGGACCAACGCCAGCAGCCAGGGCACGAGTTTACGCAACTCCCACGCGAGGATGGTGGTGACATACGAGGCATACCACCCCACGACACCAAGCACACCGAGCAGAAGAATCGGCGTACCCACCCGCACCGCTCGACCCATCGAGACCCTCCCCCGGCCATGAAGAGCCCTGATCCTATTTCAGCCCCTCAATACGGCTCCCGTTAATTAATGCCGCTGAAGCAACATTTCCGCACTCGCAGGGCGTCTGATTCCGGGCGGGAGCCGATCGCCGGCTACCACCGCCGTGACCATGGGCGGGCGCCGACCTTGTACCGTCCAGGTCCACGTCGCGGCAGTCGAGCGCTGCGGTTGTGAAGGATGCAGCAGACAGCCCGACCGAACGTCGCTGTGGGCTCGCCGGCGTGGCCCTTCTGACGGCCGTTCACTCACCCCGCAGGCCACCGCTTGACCGCAGCCGAGCCAATCGAAAGGGCCATCATGAGCCGCTCCACACCACCGTCCACGACCGGTCTGATCGACGCCGCGAACGGCCGGCCGGTACGCCGGCATGCGGACACCGGGGTGCACTATGTCCGCAAGGCCGGGTGGCCGCACTTCTGGGGCCGGACTCTGGACGCGCTCGTGGTGATGGTGGTGGCCGGGGTCCTGATGGGCGCGGTCAACGCGGCCAACCAAGACCTCGCGCTCGGCCGGCTGTCCATGGCCATGTTCTCCAGCACCGGCGTGTACGCCGCCGTCATGGCGGCCATCTGGTTCGTGGTGGTCTTCGCGTACGGCATGGTCTGGGGTTCCGTCGGTAGTCTCGGCGACGCCGTGTGCGGCATGCGCTCCGTCAGGATCTCCAACGGCAAGCGCTCGGGCGCCTGGCTGGGCGGCTGGCGGGCCTTCTGCTGGTCCTTCGCCCCCCTGTATCTGGTGCTGAGCGTCGCCGCCATCTTCAACGGCAGCGGCGGGGACAGCTTCGACACCAGTTTCACCGCCATCGATCTCCGTTCGGGCCTCGCGCAGGGCCAGGCGCCCGTTCCCGACCCGGCCGCTGCGGCACAGTCCACCGAGGTTACGCGCCAGAGGCTCCCGAACCTGTAGTCACCAACGGCGGCACATCATCCTGGAAGCCAGGAAGCGGGATCGTCTGACGGGCCGGCTAGAATCGCTGCCGTGAACGACGCCGACGGGTCGCCCGACCTGCCAGTCGACCATCGGGGAATCAACTGGCCCGAGGACGGGGACAACCCGTTCGACGGCAGCGTGTCCTGGTCCGGCCTGGTGTACTGGGCGCACGGGGAGCTTTCCCGGTTGTTCCATGCCGACCGGATGCCGACGGACACCGAACTGTTACGGGCGATCCCCATGGGCTACACCACCCTCACCCTGATGGAACGGGTCGCGCTCGTTGTGAATGGGCGGCAGCAGCGGATCTGGCAACACGACGCCCGCTACGCAAAAACTCCGCTTCAGCCGTACCAGCTCGTGCTGCCGCCGACCGCGACGTCGGGATACCTCAAGTTCGGTACGACGTGGCCGTTCAAGTGGGCGGTACGCGATGCGGAAGCGCTCTCCGCGCGTACCGGAGGAGCGGTTCTGGTCTGCCAGGTGCTCAGCAACCAGAACTGGCACTGAGGTTCCCGTACGGCGTCCAGCGAGTCTGCCGGGATACGCTCACGCCTCTCGGGACGCCGCAGAGGTCCGCCCGCTGCATGTCCTGCCGCGTCGAGGACAAGCCGGCCGGGCATCGGCGGTTCATCGGTCCGGCCGGCGCGAGCCGTACGCCGGGCCGAACACCACCAGCAGCGCCAGGTCCTCGGTCACCTCGTCGAACCGGTGTTCCTCGCCCGCCGATACGAAAATCACTGAACCGGGGCCCACCTCGGCTGTACCGTCCGGCGTCACGATCCTGGCCCGCCCCGCGGTGACCACGTAGATCTCGTCCTCGGTGTGCGGGCTCTGATCGTCGAGCCCACCGGCGGGGATGCAGTACGTACCAACCGACAGGTCCGGCACTCTCAGGTGTTCCACCCAGTCGTTGGCCGCGCCGGCCGGCGGCGTCCACACCCCCGCACCTTCGATGATCTGCATGGCGGAACCCTAGCCAACGAGGACGAGACCGCGCACCGCCGAACGACTGCGGCTCACACCGGTTCCAGCCGGTAGTGCAGGCGCAGCGCGAGCGCGCGGTACAGCCACAACTGGTGGTCGGTGCGCAGCACGCCACGGTGATCCCGGTAGACGTGGAAGCGTTCGTGGATCGGGACACGCGTGGCGTAGGCTTCGCCACCGCCGCCCCGGACCACGACATAGGCCCCGTCGCCGCCAAAGACCCCGGAAGGCGAGGACAGCACCAACGAACCGTCGGCCTGGACACTGGGACGCAGGAAGACCTGCACGTTGCCGGACTCCAACGGAAACGCCACGTGCACCGAGGGCTGGTCCGAGCCGGGCAGCAACCGAGCTGAGTAACAGCCGCTGTAGACGAACTCACCGGTCGCGGACAGGGTCCGCAGCCAGCCGGCGGCGCGCTGCTCTCCGTTGGCGTCGACCAGGTGCACGACGCGCGAGTCCATGCCGTGAGCGACGTCGAGCGGACGGGTGGGCAGGGCGAGCTGCTGGACGCGGCGTCCGAAGAGCCGGCTGACCAGCTCACCGCCCGGCTGGAACATGGCCGACCACTGCGCCCAGACTTCCATCCGCCAGCGTGCGGTGTGCTCGTAGAAGTGGCGGACCGTGGGGTCCAGGTCGGCAGCGCGGAACCCTGCGCCGTCCAGGACCGACATGCAGGACAGCAGCCCGCCGCCCTCGACATCATCGCGCAGGGCACCGCCGATCCGCTCGGCTTCGGCGGTGAGCCAGGAGGCTCCCACCGGTCCGGGGCCACAGGTAGGCGCGTCCAACCATCGTTGGTCGCCTTCCAGGTCCACCCGGCGGCCGACCAGGCGCCACCACGTGCGGGCGCCGACGTCGAGCGCCCTGCCGAGGCGCGTGTCGGTCACCGCGGCATCCGCTCCGACAGGCGTCTGCGCTGTTTTCCCGAGCCGACCGAGACCCACCACACGTCCGTCAACCCCGTCCCGCCTGTCTTCACTGCCGCAAGTCCGCGCCCGGGCGTAGGCGTCGCCCCACGGTAGGTCATCCGATCATCGGCGCGGTCGGTGGGCTTGAGCGTTCGAGGGAGTTCCACGCTGTTCTGCGCGCGGAGGTCGAGTCGCTCATGACCGGTACTTCCGCACCAACCACCGCCTTGCACCCACGGCACCGCGGCGACCGACGCCGGGCCAGTTCGCCATGTGCCAGGCCCACAACGCCTCTGCCGGATTCAGCACCGGATACCTCTCCGGATTCCCCGAGTCCGACTCAAGGCGCGCGCCCTGAGTAACGGCGGCGTGCCGTACCTATGCATCCACAAGCCCCTGGCCGGCATGTGCTGCCCGGCGTGCGCTGGTACGCCGGGTCACCGGCCGGCCTCGGCCCGACGCCAGACCGAGGAACGCAGCAGCCGTAGCCCGTTGAGTCCGACGATGACGGTGGAGCCCTCATGACCGGCGACGCCCAGCGGCAACGGCAGATGACCGAAGAGGTCCCAGGCGACCAGCACGGTGATGAACGTGCCGGCGATCACCAGGTTGGTCACCACCACCCGCCGGGCCCGTCGGGACAGGGCGATCACCGTGGGGAGGGCGGCGAGGTCGTCTCGGACCAGGATCGCGTCCGCGGTCTCCAGGGTGAGATCAGAGCCGTGCCGGCCCATCGCCACGCCGGTGTCGGCGGCGGCCAGCGCCGGGGCGTCGTTGACCCCGTCACCGACCACCAGCACCCGCCGGCCGTCGCGTTGCAGCGCGCGTACCCGCTCGACCTTGCCCGCCGGCAACAGCGCGGCGTGGACGGTGTCAATGCCCGCCTCGGTGGCGAGCCGGCCGGCGGCGCCTGGATTGTCGCCGGTGATCAGGTGCGGGGTGGTCCCGGTCAACACCGTCAGGGCGGCGACGGCCGGCGCGGCCTGCGGACGGAGCCGGTCGGCCAGGGCGAGTACCCCGGCCGGTACGCCGTCCACGATCACCACCACTGCGGTCTGGCCCGCAGTCTGGGCGGCCTCGACGGCGTCACGGACGGTCGCCCGGGCCTTCGGAGCCAGTTCGTCGAGGAGCGCGGGATTACCGACCAGCACCCGGTGCCCGGAAACGGTGGCGGTGACGCCCCAACCGGGCGTGGCACGGAAGTCGTCCACGGCGGGCAGGTCCAGTCCGCGTTCCCGGGCGGCGGTGACCACCGCCGCAGCGAGCGGGTGCTCGCTGGGGTGTTCGGCTGCGGCGGCCAGTCGCAGCAGTTCGTCCTCATCCGGGTCGGCGCCGCCGGCAGGGTGGATCCCGACGAGTCGCGGGGTGCCCTCGGTCAGGGTGCCGGTCTTGTCGAAGGCGACGACCGTGGTGTCGGCGAGTTGTTCCATCACCACAGCGGACCTGACCAGGACGCCGTGCCGGCCGGCCAGGGCGATCGCGGAGAGCAGCGGTGGCATGGTGGCCAGCACCACCGCGCACGGTGACGCGACGATCATGAAGGTCATCGCCCGCAGCAGGGTGGGCTCCAGTGCCGCGCCGAGCAGCAGCGGCACGGTGAACAGGGCAATGGTCGCCACCACGACACCGACCGAGTAGCGCTGCTCGATCTTCTCGATGAACAGTTGGGTCCGGGCCTTGGTCGCCGACGCCTCCTGTACCTGGGCGACGATCCGGGCGATCACCGTCTCGCCGGCCGGCCGGTGCACCCTGGCCAGCAGTGATCCGGCGCCGTTGACCGTGCCGGCGAACACCTCGTCGCCGGGGTGTCTGGCCACCGGCAACGGCTCGCCGGTGATACTGGCCTGGTCGACGTCGCTGGCTCCGTCGACGATGAGTGCGTCGGCGCCGATCCGCTCCCCTGGCCGTACCCGGATCAGCTCGCCGACCCTCAGGTCGGCCGGGTGCACGACCTCCTCGGTGCCGTCGTCACGAACCCGGGTGGCGCGTTCCGGGGCTAGGTTCAGCAGTGCGCGGACCGAGTCAGCGGTGCGCGCCGTCGCGAACGCCTCCAGCGCGCCGGAGGTGGCGAAGATGACGATGAGCAGTGCGCCGTCGAAGACCTGACCGATCCCGGCCGCACCGAACGCGGCAACGATCATCAGCAGGTCGACATCGAGGCTGCGCTCACGCAGCGCGCGTAACCCGGACAGTGCGGGTTCCCAGCCACCGGCGGCGTAGCAGGCCAGGTAGAGCGTCCACCACAGCGGTGCCGGGGCGTCGGCGAGCTGCGCCACCGCACCGAGTGCGAACAGTACCGTCGCCGCTGTCGCCCAGCGGACCTCGGTAAGTGCCCAGAACCGGGTCACGAGAGGGATGGCGGCCGGTACACCGGCTCGGGTCTGCGGGGGCACTGGTTCCGTCGTGAGCGTCACGACCCTGACAATACCTGCATGACTGCGAAGGTATTCACTCAGCTAGCCAGGCGCGCAGCTGGGTGCCGCTAGGCTGGCCGGGTGCACACGTCACTGCCGGATTTCCAGATGCCCAACGACGAGCAGGTCCATCTCGCCGCCGAGAGCTTCCGGATGCTGGCCGACCCGACCCGGATCAGGATCCTCTGGGCGCTACTGCAGGGCGAGTCCTCGGTCGCCTGCCTCGCCGAACTGGTCGGCGCCGCCCCCACCGCCGTCAGTCAGCACCTGGCCAAGCTCCGCCTGGCCGGACTGGTGCACGGCCGACGGGAGGGGACGTTCGTCTACTACTCCGCCGCCGATGTGCACGTACAGGCCCTCCTTGCCGAGGCACTGTTCCACGCCGACCACGCTGACCGGAACCTGCCCGACCATCCTCGTGGCGAGCTGCTGCCACACCACCATCAGCCGTCGGCCGCCCAGGGCTGATCGGGCGTCCGGCGGATCCGGCGCGACCGGCGCGACGCCGGGTGGGCCGGGCGCCGCGCCGATCGGATCCGCCTGACCGAGGCACCCTCTGCCCCAGCGGATGACGAAAATGATAATGAGTGCAGACAAAGTCCAGGGGATCAGGCCAGGACCTCGAGGGTGGAGGCCGCCGGTTCCGCGTGGTCGTGCAGGTCACCGAGATCCCACTCGGGGAACGGGTCGGGCAGATCCCGCCAGCCGTCGACACCTGCGGCGATCTCCGTCGCGTCGAGCAAACAGCGTTCCAGGGCCGCACGCAGGCTGTCGGCGTCGAGGTCGACGCCGATGAAGACCAGCTCCTGCTGACGGTCGCCAAAGACCGGGTCCCACCGCGCGGTCAACTCGGCCCGCTCGTCCGGGTCGTCCGGCCACTCACCGGAGACGACCACCGGTATGCCGGCCGGGTCGCACCGTCCGGACGGGCCGGCCTGCGACCAGAGTGCCTGCACGTCGGGGCGGCTGGCCAGCCAAAGGAAACCCTTGGAGCGTACGACGCCGAAGCTGTCGAGCCCGCCGGTGAGCAGGTCCCACAGCCGCTGCGGGTGGAACGGGCGGTGCTCCCGGAAGACGATGCTGGAGATGCCGTACTCCTCGGTCTCCGGCACGTGCTCGCCGTTGAGTTCGGCCACCCAGCCCGGGGCGGTCTCGGCCCGTTCGAGGTCGAAGCGCCCAGTGTGCAGGATCTCGGCCGGGGCCACCCGCCCGTGGGCGGCCCGCACCTGACGGGCACCCGGGTTGAGCCGGGTGACCAGCGCCTCGACCACGGTCAGGTCGTCGGCGTCGACCAGGTCGGTCTTGTTGATCACGATCACGTCGGCGAACTCGATCTGGTCGACCAGCAGGTCGGCGATGGTTCGGTCGTCGTCGGCGTACGCGGCGAGCCCGCGCTGCTCCAGCGACTCCCCGGCCTGGATCTGGGCCAGCAGCCCGGCCGCGTCGACCACCGTGACGGTGGTGTCCAGCCGGGCCAGGTCGTCGAGCACCTGTCCGTCCTCCACGCCGAAGGCGAAGGTGGCGGCGACCGGCATCGGCTCGGAGATGCCGCTGGACTCGATCAGCAGGTAGTCGAAGCGGCCCAGCCGGGCCAGCCGGGCGACCTCGTCGAGCAGGTCGTCACGCAGCGTGCAGCAGATGCAGCCGTTGGTCAGCTCCACCAGCCGTTCCTCGGTCCGCGACAGTGCGCCTCCGTCGCGGACCAGCGAGGCGTCGATGTTGACCTCGCTCATGTCGTTGACGATCACCGCGACCCGCAGCCCGTCCCGGTTGGCCAGGACGTGGTTGAGCAGGCTGGTCTTACCGGCGCCGAGGAAACCGGAGAGTACCGTCACCGGCAGCCGGCCGGTCACGGCTGCTCCACCGCCTGACGGCCGTTGTAGAGGCCACAGTGCGTGCAGGCCCGGTGCGGCACCACCATCTCCTTGCGAGGGCAGGGGCAGGGCACGACCTGCGGAACGCTCGCCTTCCACCGGGCCCGCCGGTGTCGGGTGTTGGACCGCGACATGCGGCGCTTGGGTACGGCCATGACAGTCTCCTGGTGAGGGGTTGGGCGTCCACCACGCGACGGTGGAGCCGACGGTGGCGGGTGCCACCACGGCTGCGGGCGGACGGGTATCGGGGCCTGGTCAGGAGTTGCGGACCGCCCGGACCACGTCGAGGGCGCCGCGCTCGGCGGTGAACCCCGCTTCGGACAGTTCGTCGAGCAGCATCCGTGGTGCCACGACGTGCCAGTCGTAGTCGGCGGTGAGATCGCGCAGCACCTGACCGTGGGCGTCGAGGACCCGGTAACGCAGGTGCCAGGTCACGACATCGGGCGCGGTCGGCTCGGCACCGCCGCTGCCCTCGTACACGTACTGACCGACCTGCTGGCGGGCGAACACCGAAGTGGGTACGACGGCGGCGGTCGCGGGTGGCTGAAGGTTGACCACCAGTGGTGCTCCGGGTGCCAGCCGCTCACCGATCCGGTGCCAGAACGCCCGCCGCTGTTCGGGCGACAGATGGCCGACCATGTTCATCGCCAGTACCGCGCCGAGCCGGTCGGGTGGCGCCACCGTCCCGGCGTCCCCGGGTAGCACGGTGACCCGCCGCCGCAGGTCCGGGTCGGCGGCGACCCGGGCGAGCAGGACGGCGCGCAGCACGGCGGACGGTTCGACGGCGAGGATCTCCGCGTCGGCCACCGTTCCGGCCGCCACCAGGGTGCCCAGACCGCTGCCGGCGCCCACGTCGAGGATCGGGCCGTTGGCGGGCACCACGCCGCGCAGGGCGTGGGCGACCGGTTCCCGCAACGCCTCCCACGCGTCGCGGCTGAGCAGGTCGAGAAACTCACCGGACCGCTGGTACGGATCCACGCTCATGGTCCTCCCCTCCGTCGACCGGAGACGAGGCTATCAGTAATGACAATCGTTGCCAGCAAGGGGTCGGAATGCGGCCCGGAATGAGAATGAGCCGGTCCCCCGACCGTCTACCATCCGGTGGTCCGCCGAACGGGGTGGCGACCGGGACGTCACCGCCGCACGTAACCTCGCCACCCTCGCGGCCGAGGCAGCAACCGCCGGGAGTGGCCCGGTGGCTAGAGCGCGCTGAGAGGCAACGGTACGTCGCACAGGCACACGGCGGCGTCATGACCGAGAAGGAACACCATGCGCAGACTCGTGTACTACATCGCCAGCACTGTGGACGGTTTCATCGCCGGCCCGGACGGCGCCGACCCCACCGGCCCCGGCGGCTTCTGGCCGATCCCGCAGGACTACCTGGCGCACCTCGTCGCCGAGTACCCGGAGACGCTGCCCGGGCCGGCTCGGGCAGCCCTGTCCGTCACCGACGAGGGGCGGCACTTCGACACCGTCGTCGGGGGCCGCAACACGTACGAGATCGGGCTGAAGGCCGGGATCACCAACGCCTACCCGCACCTGCGGCACCTGCTCTTCTCCCGCACCCTCACGGTCAGCCCGGACCCGACGGTGGAACTGGTCAACGGCGATCCCGTCGCGACGGTACGGGACCTCAAACAGCAGGACGGCCGGGACATCTGGCTCATCGGCGGCGGCGAACTGGCCGGCGCGCTGTACGCCGAGATCGACCGGCTGATCATCAAGCTGGCGCCGCTGACCATCGGCACCGGGATTCCGCTGTTCGGCCGAGCCGCCGTCTTCGAGCCACAGTCCTGGCAGCTCACCGGGCACACCGTGCTGCCCTCCGGTACGGCTGTCCTCACCTACGACCGGGCCTGACCACCCTCGTGCGCGGTCGACCACTCCGGGTTACCGAGCGTGGTCACCCACTCCCGGACCTTCGCGACGTCGCCCGGGGCGAAGGCCAGACTGAGCATGAGCAGCAGGCGGGCCTTCTGTGGCAGCAGGTCGTCCCCGGCGATGACGCTGCCGGTGGTGCCGCCGTACACCGAACCGGAACCGGTGCGGGTGGTGCCGACGAAGACCACTCCGGCATTGACTGCGGCGGTACGGGCCGCGCCCTGCGCGGCGGAGATGCCGGCCGCCCCGGTACCGCGTGACGATGCCCTTGACCCCGGCGTCGGCGAAGGCGGTGATCGCCTCGCCACCGGCCTGCTGGTAGCCGTGGACCACCTCGACCCGGGGCAGCGCCGTGGCCGGCACCGTCGACAGGTCGAACGGGGTGTACCAGGCGTTCTTGTTGTCGCAGTCGGCCACCCGGGCGGGGGCCCGACCGACCTTGATGTGAGGTGATCTCAGCAGGGTTCGCGGTTCGGTTGCGGGCGGGTGGAGCGCCCCGGGCTGAGAGTGGGGTCATTGCCGGGTCAGGCCGACGAGGGCGGCCAGGCGGGTGACGTCGGCGGAGGTGGGGCCGGCGTGGAGTACGGCGGTGAGGGCGGCTCTGGCGGCGGGGCGGGAGCGGATCTCGGCCGGGGCGATGTGGTCGGCGGTGACCAGGGCGCGGCCGGCGGCTGCCGCGTTGCCGAGGTCGAGGTACGCGCGGGTGATGTCGATGAGGTGCGCGGCGCGGTGTTCGGCGGGGAGTCGGTGCCAGCCGTCCTGACTGGTCGCCTGCCGGTGGAGGGTGACAGCCTGTTGGTGGTCACCGAGGCGGGTGGCGGTGACGGCGCGGGCGAGGGTGACGGCGGTGGGGCCGAAGGTGATGCCGTCGCTGTCGGGTTGCTGGCGTTCGTCGCGGGTTGTGGCGAGGCGCTCGGCGTGTGCGGTGAGGTCGTGGGCGGTGGCGGCGTCACCGTGCGCGGCGGCGGCGAGGGCGGCTTCGGTGAGCAGGGTTCCGGTCACGCCGGGTTCGTCGGGCCGCAGGATGCGCGTCGGCGTGCGGTCGAGTTGGTGTACGGCGGTGAGCGCGGCGGTCGTCGCGAGGCGGCCCCGGCGCAGGGCGCGCAGTGCCTGGGCGAGGGAGACGGTGGCGAGGGCGGTACGGTGCGGGTCGCCGGTGGCGGCGGTCATCGCCCGGTCGGCGGCCAGCCAGGCGAGGTGGGGTTCGCCGAGTTTGACCAGGGTCTGCGCGGTGAGTCGGTAGACGCGGACGCGCAGGTCGGCGGCGGACGCGTCCCCATCCTGAAGGTGGTAGGGGTGCCGGGTGCCGGTGAGCAGGCCGGGCAGGGTCCGGAGGACCTGTGGGTGGTACCCGTTGCGGTAGGCGGTCCAGGCGTATCCGACCTGGTCGTCGAGCTGCCGCAGGCTGGGGCTGTCGGTTTCGGGTGGGTCGTGCCGGGCCAGTGCTGCCCGGACGAGTTCCACGTCGGTGCCGAGGTCGGTGCCGGGCTCGGGGCGGGTCTGCTCCGCGAGCAGGACGTTCGGGGCGACCCCGAGCACCTTGGCGACGGTTTCGATGACGGAGAGCCGGTCGAGCGTGCGTACGCCGCGTTCGACCTTGTCGACCCAGCTCTTGGACTTGCCGATGCGATCGGCGAGGACCTGTTGGCTCATGCCCCGACGTACCCGCAGGACGGCCATGCGGCGCCCGATGGGTGACTGGTTGCCAGTGCGCCGGCCGGGCCCGGTCACCGCTGCCCCTCCCTCGGTGGGACGGCGTGCGTGTACCCGCCGCAGCGGGGGCACCATCGGGACTTGACCCGGAACGCGAGCAACCCGAGCAGGAAGCCCGGCACCAGCCCACCGAACGCGATCGGCACCACTTCGGAGATCACCACAGCCTCACCTTCTGGCGAAGCCAAGAGCCGGGGATGTTGCCGCCCATGGCACTCGGCTCCTTTCCGGACTGGGAGCAGGGACACACCGCCCGCTCTGAGGCGTCCAGTTGACCCTGACGAGAGCGCGGTGCGAGTGGGTGCGTGAGGTGCCTTTCGGTGCGTAGCGGTGCCGAGCGCATTTTTCACCGAAGTTCCGATACTGTCCGTGCAGCGACCGCTACACAGGAGGGGGTCGGAGAGTGGCATCCAGCGGGGAGGCAATCACCCGACTGCTGGCCGAGGTGGGCTGGCAGCCCGAGCAGCTCGCTCGACGCCTCAACGAGTACGCCGAGCGGCACGGGCGCGTGGAGCGGCTGCATCTCAAGACGCCGTACAAGTGGAAGAAGGGCGACGTTCCGCGCAGCCCTTGGCCATCGCTGACCACGGCGCTGTTGTCCGAGCAGTTGCATCGGACGATCAGCCTCGATGAACTGGGTTGGCCAGAGGACGGGTTCAAGGTCGCACCGGCCTCCGCCGGCCTCGACCTGCCCTGGTCCTCAGCCGGGGCCTTGCAGGCGGCCGAGGTGGTGAACGAATCTGGGGGAATGATGCATCGGCGAATGTTCATCACTCTGCTCGGTTCCGCACTGACGTCGCCGGCACACGAGTGGCTGATTGCCCAGTCGCCGCAGGACATCGCGTCGACCACCGGCCGTCCCCTGTCCGGCAAGGTCGTCGACCACCTGGACGCGGTGACGGCCAGCCTGCGACGCATGGACGACCACCTCGGCAGCGGCCAGACCCTGGGGCTGGTCCGTCAGCACCTGAGCACGGTGGTCGGGGTGCTGCGAGAGCGCAGCTACACCGACAGCATCGGCCGGCGTCTCCACGCCACCGCCGGTGAGCTGTTACGCCTCGCCGGCTGGCTTTCCTTCGACGGTGGCCACCACACCCAGGCGCAACGGTTCTGGATCGCCGGCCTTTACCAGGCCAACGCCGCTGGCGATCGCGGACTCGGCGCGAACATCCTCGGCTTCATGTCCTGCCAGGCCAAGGACCTTGGTCAGCTCCGCCAAGCCGTGACCCTCGCAGAAACAGCACGAGCCAGCTACCCCGCCACCAGCCCGAAAGTGGCAACCATCCTCGACCTGCGAGCCGCCGAGGCGTACGCCAACAACCGTTCGGTGACCGACACCCGGCGCGCGCTCGACAACGCTTTCAGCAGGCTCACCGACAGCCACCCGCAGCACGGTGACCCCGACTGGTCCTATTGGATCAACGAAGCGCAGGCCCACGCGCAGGCCGGCTACTGCTTCGTCAAGCTCGAAGACTGGCCACGCGCTCGCGATCACCTACGGACGGCGTTGCGGCTACAGGGCAACGAGTACACCCGCGAGGGCGCACTACGTAATGCGCTGCTTGCGACCACCTACGTCCAGCAGGAACAACCCGAGCTGGACAAGGCGCTCGCCCTCGGCGACCAGGCAGTACAGACACTGACCGGACAGGTCACCTCCGCCAGGTGCATCAAGCACGTGCGCAACCTGGTCGGCAGCCTCACCCCCTACCGACGCACGTCCGCCGTGCGCCGATTCTGTCAGGACGCCAAGGACCTCATTGCCAGGTGACGACGCCGTAGGGCTCAGCCCTGAGCCTAGGGGCATTCAAGAAGCGGGGAAGCTGTAAACCAGCTCGTACATCTCGGCGTCGAGCACCATCAGGGACACCTCGACGCAGCGGTCTCCGGCGTAGGCCTGCCGGGTGATCTCGAAGACGAGACTGCCTTCCCGGCGCAGGCCCAGTCCTTCCCGGCCATCCACCCCGTTGATCTCCTCGGGCGTGGGTGCGCGGCTGATGACCCGCTCCACGAACCTCGTCGGTCCAAATCCCTGCTCGGCGAGTCGGGCGTACGTCCCACCGGGACCGGTGTCGGTGTGCTCGATGCGAGTGCCACGGGTCAGGTCTGCCGGAAGGTAGGCGGTAGCGATCTGAACGGAGCGCCGGTCCCGGACATATCGGCGATACCTTGACAACACCACGTCACCGGGCTGCACCCCAAGGGCGTCGGCGACCTGTGCCGGCGGCACGACATCGCCCACCGTCACGTCCACGGCCTTCGGCGGATTCGCCGAGTCGTACGCCTGGATCGACAGCCCGCGCCCCCACTGCTCCGGCGCCAGCCTCCCCGGTGAGGTCCGAGGGATGCGACTCGCCCGCACGTAGCTGCCGGAACCTCGGCGCGACTCGATCAGCCCTTCGGCTCGCAGACGGTCGATGGCCTTCTCCGCAACGCCGCGTGCGACGTTCTCTTCGCCGTTGGCGGCGAACTCGCGAAGTGTGGGGAGCTTTGCGCCAGCCTCGTAGCCTTTCACGCCCTCCCTGATCCTGCGCCTGAGTTCAGCGGCGAAGCTCTCGGCAGTGTGCTTCCGCTGCTGCCCGCTCGCGTTGTTCATCAGATTCTCCAACTGTCGCCTGACAAAAGATTACTTGGGCGACGGTTGGAGAATCTGGCAACCCGGTGGACCCGCCAGTCAGGATTGTCCAGCGTCGCCTGGATTGTCCGCTGACAACAGCGCGTACTGAACGTGATTTCCCAGATGCCTTGCGTGATGCTCGCGCTATTTGCGGTGGTGTTATGCGCGACGCCAAGAAGCCCATCTATTTGGACGCCAGTGAGCCGTTCCGAGTAACGGCTCACTGCCGGCGCAGTGTTCGTTCCAGGCGGTTTGTTCGCCCTCGACGTGAAGGATGGCCGGGGCCGCAGCAGCGATGGCAGACTCAAAGATCATCCTGAGTAGTCTGTTGCCATGCTCGCCGATAGCGGAGTCGGGGCGGCAAGTCGGCGACATACGACAATCTGACATCACACCACCGCCACCCTCAAGATGCGCACGACACGTCGGCTACACTCCGCCCCACCATTTCAAATATCGACATCTACCAGACCCTTGTTGCGACCACGTCATCACTGTCACGATGCGAGCAGGTCCAGCGCAGCGCCGACAAGGAACACACCCAGAGCAAACAGCTTCGCTGCGCGGAACGGCGGCGACTTCTTCGCCTGCTCGACAAGGAAATCAGCCAGAACTTTGTGCAACTGGTACCACTTGAGCTGCACTAGCGGGTGAACAGCAATGAAAGAAATAGCCACCGGCGGGAGAACCCCCAGAAGGAGCACAGACACGAATAGCAGATCCCGATCTTGCGCCAACCATTCCCATGACAGCAGGCTGGCAGCAACGACGCCAATCCAGAGCGGTAAGGCGATAGAGAAAGTGATCAGCCAGGGAAAGAATTCACGCCCGCCAAGATGATGGTAGTAGTCGGCGACAGCGGCACGCTCGCTCGCGGCGATGCGTCCCATCGCAAGCTCGTCGATGCAGTGATCGACGAGTTTTGATTGAGCGATGCACATTGCAGGGTGCGACTGCCCGTCGCACGAATGCTCGCGCTCGACCTGCTTGACGACATCCCGGTGGAAGTCCCGGTATGCAGCCAGGGTCAGCGGAAGACCCCGGGGCACCTTGTCCGGCGGCGAATACCGCAAATATTCCCTCTTACTGGACGGACCATATGCCACCACATGCACAAGGTCCTGACGGATCTTGTAGATCCAGATGTGGTGCCGGACGATGATGCCGCGCTGCTTCGCCCGGACGGAGGCGTGGTTGGCCCAGCGCGCCAACCAGTTCGCGGTCAGCAGATCGACAACGACGACCATGCCGGCCGCGATCTGGAGACCCTTACCGAACCGTGCCACCCAGACCATGGGGAAGCCCCCCACGACCTGGTCATCGGGGAGTTTTCCGTCCCACCAGAGGCGGAGCAGGTCGAGGATTCCGCTCACGTGCGGGCCGACGACCACCAACAGCAGCACCGACAGGGTGCCCCCGACGGCAACCCAGAGTCGCCACCGGCGGCGTCTGACGCCGATCGGCCCGCCGGGAACCCGTCTCCGTCGGGCGGGACGCCACGATCGAGGGCTGATCGCGGCCTGGCCTGCGGCTCTCCAACGCCTGGGGGCAGGTGGGCCAGGCCTTTGCCGGTGTCCGGTGGTCGGCTTGCCAAGGCGCGTCGGCATGGGCCCATTGGAACTGACATGCGCCAACGGATCGAGGTCACACTCCACGATGGAAGACAGCTTCCTTCAACCCGTCCACCTGTCGTGGACGTTTGTCGGACGGCGGCTCCCCTGCCCACCGGGGACCGGGCGGTGGGCAGGGGAGCACCGGTGCCGGACACGCCGGTGGGAAGCGGCGTGTCCGGCGGCTCTCTCAGCAGGCGCCCTGGTCCTCCCAGACGGCGGCCTGGCCGGGGGTCTCACCCTGCGTCCACCACTTCGCCCGGTAGCGGCGGGTGTTGTACTGCACGGTTGCCCCGCCCGAGTAGGCGGTGGCCGCACTCCACGCCGGGACGGTGGCACAGCCCGTGCCGCCGGTCGGGGTCGGCGAGACGGTGCTCGTCGGCGTCGCGGTCGGGTTGGTGCCGGTGCAGGCACCCCGGTCCTCCCAGACGCCGGCCTGGCCGGGGGTCTCACCCTGCGTCCACCACTTTGCCCGCCAGGTGCGTCCGCCGTACGAGACCTCCTGGCCACCGGTGTATGCGGTCGCCGCGTTCCACGCGGGGGCCGAGCAGGTACCGCCGGTCGGCGACGGCGACCCGGTGGGCGACGACGTACCGGTCGGCGTGGGTGAGGGCGCGACCCCACCCCGGGCGTGGTCGGCGGCCAGGGCGTACGTCGTACCGCCGAAGCTGAGGGTGAAGTTCGACGGGCCGGCGATCGGCAGGCTGTAGTTCAGGGTCACCTCGGCGAACGAACCGGGTGCGATGGCCGCCGGCACGTTGAGCCGTACCCGGTGGAAGTCACCCTTGAGCCCGCCGGCGTTGCTGCCGGTGTGGCCGGTGGAGACCACCGTCAGTGCCCAGCCCGACTGCTGACCGAGGGTACCGGGGGCTGAGGTCGGGTAGTCGAACTCCAACTGGGTGCCGGCCGGGATGGTGACGCCGGAGTTGTTGGTCAGCCGCAGTTCCGGGTTGATCGGGTAGTTGTTGTCGCCGAGGGCGAAGCCGCCCATGGTGACGCCGACGTTCAGCGTCGAGGTCGGCATGGCCCGGCCGGCCTTGGTGGCGGCGTACGGGGTGCCGGCCTTGAACTTGTCGTAGAGCAGGTTGGTCAGGGTGTTGCCCATGTAGTACTCGCCGCGCTGCGCGTCCCAGGCGTAGTCACCGGCCAGCTCCCAGATCATCACGCCGCCGATGCCCTTGGCCAGCACGTAGTCGGCCTTGGCCGCCAGGGACTGCTCGTCCTCGGTGGAGAGGAAGACCTGCTTCTGGCTGTTCCACAGCCAGGGCGCGACGAGCGGGGCCGAGTAGTGCCGGGTGTAGGTGCCGGAGAGCTGGTCGGTGGGGTCGGTCGCCGGGGTCAGGCCGTACGCCTCCCGGTAGCTGCCGGCTCGACCGTCCTGGAGGTTCTTGGCGTGCCACATCGGGTTGGCTCCGGCCGGTACCTCCTGACCGTTCTCCAGGTCGTGCCAGAGGTTGTCGATGCCGACGGCGCCGTTGCCGCACGGGGTCGTCGAGCCGACCGAACTGCCGGTGCCGGGTGGGCACTTGGTCTGGTCGGGCAGCGCCGCCCGGCCCCAGAGCCCGTTGGTGCCGCCGGTGACACCGCGCCAGCCCCGGGTGTAGTACGGCACGCCGATGTTGATCCGGCCGGACTGCATGGCACCCCGGAAGTAGTGGTGGGCCCAGTCGGTGTTGAGGTAGCCGATGCCGCTGTACGCGCCATACACGCCGCCGGAGGCGAGTTCGGCGTCGTCGCCGTTGTCGTAGAGGGCGGCGTTCGGGCCGACGAAGTGGTTCCACGAGCCGTGCAGGTCGTACGACATGATGTTGACGTAGTCGAGGTACTGGAGGGTCTGGAAGGACTCCATGCCGCGCAGCAGCCATCCGGAGGCCGGGGCGGCCACGGTGAGCATGTAGTACTTGCCGTCGGCGGCCGCCGCGGCGTCGAGCTTCTCCCGCAGGGTGCGCATCAGCGCCTGGTACGAGGTGTTGAGCCCGGCCCGCTTGGCGTCGGCCTGGGCGAAGTCCAGCGGGTTGCCGGCCTTGTTGTTCGACGTGGGGTACTCGTAGTCGATGTCGACGCCGTCGAAGCCGTAGGTGCGCAGGAAGGTGACCACCGAGTCGGCGAAGGTGGTGATGCCGGCGGTGTTGACACCGTTGGTGCCGGTGGTGGTCATCCGGTAGAAGCCGCCGGCGTCGACCCGGTTGCCGGCGTCGTCGAAGTAGCCGCCGGTCTCGGCCCAGCCACCAACGCTGACCAGCGTCTTCACCCCGGGGTTCTGCTTCTTGTACTTGTTGAGCTGGTTGAAGTGCCCGGTGTACGGGTAGGCCGGGTCCATCTCAGCGCCGGCCACGCCCGGCCAGGTCATGGTGGTCGCCGGGTTGTTGGGCGCGCTCGGCGTACCGATGGAGATCTTGTTGGCCGCGTCGACGTGCGCGAACGCGTAGTTGATGTGGGTGACCTTGTTCCACGGGATCTGGTGGGCCAGATACGCGGGGGCGTTGTTCTTCCCGGTCCGCCAGCTGGTGAAGTAGCCGATGATGCGCCGGGAGTGGTCGGCGCCGAGCTTCTCCCGGCCGTCGGTGTCGTAGACGTCGCAGTAGGGCACGGTGACGCCGGGGGTCGGGTAGAGCCCGTCCGGGCGGCAGGCCGCGTGGTCGACCTCGGCGGAGTTGGCCTGTCCGGCCATGACGAGGGTGAGGGATGCCGCGAGTAAGCCCACGGCGGTGGCGGACAACAGATGCAGGGCACGCCTTGGCCGCATGAAGATCCTCCGCGCTTTAATTAACAAACCTAACTGTTAGGTGGGTTTCCAGAATGTAGCGGTGTCGATGTCCGTACGCAAGGTTTCTGCTGGTGGCCCGGCAAAGGCAGCACGTGGCCGACGCGCAGGAGTGGACGGACCGGGCGACACTGACCGGGTCCGTCCACCTTCCAGGGAGGAGGAACGTTCAGACGCGCTGCCAGAACGCAGGATGTTCGGCGGCTCCCAGCCGGTCTGCGCGGTGTGGCCCTACAGGCACCGGTACGACAGGCCGGCATAGGTCACCGTCGCGCCCGTGGCGTACGTGGTGCCCTCCTGCCAGGTCGTCCCGCCCGGCGGCTGGGTACCGGTCGGGGTGGGGGTCGGCGTGGGCTGCGGGTTGCCGGAGGTGACCAGGGTCAGCCCGTAGGCCGCCAGGATCGGGTTGACCGGCTGGAAGTACGTGGTGCGGCTGGTCAGGGCAGAGCCAGGCGGACACCGCCGCCCCGGCTGGGCAGCCGGCCCACGCGTGCCGCACAGACGGTGCAGCTCGACAGGCGGCGAATCGCTAGTCTGCTGCGGCCGCCGACCAGCAGAGACGCACAGCCCCGACCAGCGGCTTGCGGGACCGTCACACACTGTGGACAACCGTCCCCAGGAGGTGGACATTGACCGACCAGCCGCCGCACCTGCCGCCGCCCGCACCGGGTCCCGGGCCGGCACCGGGCCAACCGCCGTACCCGCCGCCCTACCCGTACGCACCCCCGATGAACACGTACGCGATCCTGTCCCTGGTCTTCGCCGTGATGGTCTTTCCGCCGCTGGGCGTCTACTTCGGCAACCGGGCCAGGGACCAGATCGCCCAGACCGGTGAGCGGGGCGCCGAGCTCGCCACCGCCGGCATCGTGGTCGGCTGGGTGTTCACCATCATGTACGTGGTCTTCATCGTGGTCTGGTGCGCCATGGCCGGTACCCTCCTCTCCGGCTCGACCGCCTGAGGCCAGACAGGTCACAGCTCGGGTGAGCGGAAGGCTGCGCTGGTCCGCTCCCCGAGCCGTTCCACCTCGCCCAGCCCGTCGTGCAACAGGTCGAGGGCCTCCTCCGGACGGTCCCACCGCTCCAGGTGGTCGGCGAGCAGCAGCACGGTGGTGGCCAACTCCCGGCGCCGACCGGAGGTGCGGTAACCGTGCACCGCGTCCCGCAGGTGCCGCTCGGCGCCGGCCCGGTCCCCGGTGTCGGCGCAGAGCAGGCCCTGCACCCGGGCCGCCCGGGCCAGCCAGGGGCCGTCGTCACCCGAATCCAGCGCCTCCCGCACCAACGCACTCGCCTGCTCCGGCTGCCCGAGCGCCCGGTACGCCTCCGCCAACTCGACCCCGGTGTCCCGGGCCAGCGCCACCTGGCCGGTGCCCTGGAGCGCGGCGTACGCCGTGGCGAGATCGGCCAACGCCCCGGCGACGTCACCGGCCGCCCACCGGCCCCGCCCCCGCGCCCGATGGCAGGACGCCAACCGTACCCCCAGCACCACCTGGCGGGCCGCCTGCCGGGCCTGCTCAGCGGCGGTCGCCGCCGCCGCGGTGCGGCCCCCGGCGAGCAGGGTGGCCGCCACGGTCCGGTGCAGGGCGACCACCCGGGCCGGATCCGCCAGCACCGCCAGGGTCAACGCCGCCTCGGCGGCCTCGGCCGCCGCCTGCTCGTCGTCGAGTTCACTGTGCAGCACCGCGAGCCCGGCGTGCAGGGTGAGCAGCGCGGCGGGATCGGGATAGCCCTCGCGCAGCAGCCCGTCCCTGGTCTCGGCCACCACGCAGGTGGCGTAGCGGGGATCGCCGCCCCGGCTCAGTACCTCCGCCCGCACCACCACCGCCTCGGCACGGACATGCGGCGGGGCCTGCGCCAGCAGCGCCTCCGCCTGCTCGACCTGTGCGGCAGCCGATGCGGTGTCGCCCTGCCTCAATGCCAGGTCAGCCAACCCGAGTCTGGCCCGGGCGACGAGCACCGCGTCGTCGAGCGCGGTCGCCGCCGCGACCACCTCCCGGTAGCAGGCCGCCGCACCGGCCGGGTCGGTCACGCCGGCGCAGTCCGCCTCGACCAGCCGTAGCTGGAGCCGGACCGCCTCGGCCGGCGAGCGCCCGGTGACCAGTTCGACCGGGGCGACCCCGAGTCGGTCGGCGAAGTGGGCGATGGCGTCACCGGAGGGCACCCGCCGGCCGCTCTCCACGGCGGAGACGTAGGCGGCGGTGTACCGGGGCTCGGCCAGCGCCCGCTGGGTCATCCCCCGGGCAGCGCGCAGCCGCTGGATCCGGGCGCCCAGCTCGGGTCCCGGCACCGTCACGCTCACCGCAGTCGCTCCCCCGCCCGCAGGCCACGCCGCAGCACCGCTGCGGCGTCCCGGGTACGGCCCTGCTCCCGCAGCAGATCACCGAGATGGCGGCAGGTGACCACCACATCCCCCATCAGTCCGGCCTGTTCGTAGCGCTCGATGGCCCGGGACAGCAGCCGTCGCGCGTCGTCGTGGTCGCCCTTCGCGGCGCGTACCAGCCCAAGTACCCGATCGGCTTCGGCCATGGCCTCCCGGTGCCGGCACTGGGCAGCCGTGCCGGCGGCCTCCTCGGCCAGCCGGCCGGCCTCGTCCAGGGCCCCCTCCCGGCGGCGGGCCTCCGCCAGTTCCAGGGTCGCCCCGGCGTGGTCGAGCACCGCGCCGACAGTACGGAGGATCTCCCGGGCCCGCTGCAACTCCGCTGCGGCCGCACCGGGCCGTCCGGCCCGACGCAGCACGTAACCGCGCGCCCAGTGGCACAGGGCGATCTCCCGGGTCAGGCCGAGTTCGGCGTACCGGCGTCCCGCCTCGGCCAGGTAGCGCTCCACCTCGTCGAGTTCACCGTCGCGGCGAAGCTGCCCGGCGATCGCGTAGAACTGGGCCACCCACTCCCCCTGGGTGACCCGGGGCAGCAGCGCGATCGCCTCCCGCTCCAACCGGCGGGCCTGGTAGCGCCAGCTCAGCTCCAGGAAGGTGTACATCAACGCGTTGGTCAGGCGCAGCTCGGCGTCCGGGTCCACCGGTGGCGCCGAGCGCAGGACCCGCAGGCCGTCGGAGAGGATCGCCACCGCGCGGGGCGCGTTCCCGTCGACCAGCTGGCAGTACGACTGTCGGGCCAGCACCGCCGCGTACAGCGCCGGCGCGCCGTCGGGCAGGTCTGCGGCCAGCTGGTCGTAGCCCTGCGCGGCGGCCGACGCCTCGCCCCGGTGCAGGTGCACCTCGGCGGTGTAGTACCGCGCCCAGCCGCTCACCTCGGCCAGGTGGTAGTGGTCGGCCCGGCGGCGGATGTCGGCCAGGGCGCGCTCGGCGACGTCCAGTCCCCCGGCGGAAAGCGCACGGCGGGCCGCCGCGAGCTGCGCGGTGAGGTCCGCTACCGCACCGGCGGGCCGCCCGAACCGCAGGTCGTCGACCGGCACGCCGAGCCGGTCGGCGATGTAGGCCAGGGCCGGGGCGCTGGGAGTACGGGTACCGGACTCGACCGCCCCCAGGTAAGCCCGGGTGTAGCGGGGCTCGGCGATCTGCTGTTGGGTCAGCCCCCGGTCCACCCGCAGGCGGCGGATCCGTTCACCGAGGCTCTCCTCGGGCAGGTCGGCACCGGCGGGGCTACCCACGCCGGCCCCGGCGACGTCCGTCGCGGTCGCCTCCGCCATCCTGCTCCTCCCGACCGGACCAGCCTAGTGGGTGGACGGGAAGGTGTCGGGGCGTTCATCCCCGGCGGAACCGGGGGAAGGCCGGCCCAGGCGACGGTCCCGCAGCACGGGGAACTCCGTCCGGGCCCGGGTGACCACGTCGAGGTCCACCTCGCAGGAGGTGATCCCCTCGCGGTCGTCGGCCTCTACCAGGACCTCACCCCACGGGTCGACCACCCGGCTGTACCCGCCCAGCACCGTCCCGGACTGGGTACCGACCGCGTTGCAGGCGAACAGGACGATCTGCTCCTCGACCGCCCGGCAGGAGGTGAACAGCCGCCAGTGGTGGCGTCGCGCCGCCGGCCACGCGGCCGGTACCACGACCGTCTCCGCCCCGGCGTCCACCAGGGCCCGCCACAGCTCGGGAAAGCGCAGGTCGTAGCAGGTGGTGGCGGCGGTGCGGCCGAGCGCGGTGCGGGTCACCGTGACGCCCTGACCGGGGGTGACCAACTCCGCCTCCCGGGACCGGTAGCCGAAGACGTGGATCTTCCGGTAGCGGTGCACGATCTCGCCGGTCGCGTCGATGAGCAGTGCCGTGTTGTACAGCCGGCCGTCGGTGTCGCGCTCCAGGACGCTGCCGAGATGCAGCAGGCAGTCGAGTCGCCGGGCCCACTCCCGCCCGGCCTGCACGGTGTCGCCGTCCAGCGGCTCCGCCAGCTCCGGGTAGCGGTCGAAGGCGAAGTACCCGGGCGCCCACAGCTCGGGTAGCACCACCAGGTCCGCACCGCGCGCCTCGGCCACCAACTGGCCGACCCGCTCGCGTCGGGCCGCGACCGGTTCCCCGGCCGGGCTTTCCACCTGCACCAACGAAACCCGCACCGCAGCTCCCGGTCGGACCGTATCGGACGTCAACGTGATCAATGATGGTCCATGGGCCGGGCGCCGCGCCAGCCGCCGCTGCCCTACCCGCCAGCCTCCGGCGGCGACCCGCGCCCCGTTTACTCGGTGGAGCAGGTCCTGTCCGGCGGTTACCGTGCCCGGATGCCCGTAACCCCAGACGTCGGACAACCCGGCTGGTCGCTGCTGTCCACCGGTGGCGGCGTTCCGCTGGCCCGGTTCCGCCCCCGCGACGACGACGGTCAACCGGTCGCGGCCGAGCTGCGCCCACTGCCCGGGGCGGACCCGGCCGACGTGGCCGCCCAGGCCCGGCACGACCTGGCCGACGTGCCGGAGGCGCCGGCACCTGCCGCCGGCTGGTCGCTGACCCCCGCGGTCTGGGACGACGACCTGGGCGGGGCGCTCGCGGCGGCGTACGGACCGGGACATCCCGACGGCGGGTGGACGCCGGATGACACCCGGCAGGTCCGGGCCATGTTCGACAGTGCGGATCCGGTCCCGCCGCTGCTGTCCGCCTCGGCTGTCCTCACCGGCGACGACGGGCGCAGCGCCGGACATGTCCTGTGCGCCGGGCCGGTGCCCTGGGTCGAGGACGGCGGTGGCTGGATCCTCAACATCGCGGTCGCACCGTGGGCCCAGGGTCGGGGACTCGGCTGGGCACTGCTCACCCACGCGCTGCGCGGGGCCCGGGAAGCCGGGTTGCCGACGCTCGGGTTGTCGGTGGCGGACGGGAACCCGGCCCGCCGGCTGTACGACCGGGCCGGTTTCCGGCCGTACGCCCGGGTGCTGTCGGTGCTGCTGCCGCCGCATGCGGAGCCACCACCGGCGGGCTGACCCCGGCAGGTACGACGGTGGCGCCCCGGTCGTCGGCCGGTCCGCACAGGCGGAGCGGCAGCGACGGCCGGGGCGCTGTGGTACGGCCCGTCCGGTTAGCCGGTGTAGGGCAGCACGATCCGGGACTGGTTACCGGTACCGAGGTTGGTGCTGGTACCGCCGATCGCGTTCCAGATCTCGACCTTCACCGTGCCGCCGACCAGGTTGCCCAGGGTGCCGACACCGGAGTGCAGGCCCCGGGCCTGGGTGTAGTGCTCCCAGCCGGTGACCGGGTCGGTGGCGAAGTAGTGGTACGTCTCCACCCGGTCGAAGGTGCCGTCACCGGTCAGGTCGTACGACACCCGCACCTGGGTGCCGTTACCGACGTTGCCACCCGCGTCGAGGTACAGGTCGAAGGCGGTCTGCCCACCGGAGTAGCTCGCGGTGACCCCGATGGCGGTGTAGACCAGCGGGTTGTGCGGTGAGCCGACCCAGGTGCCGTTCGCCGCGCTGATCGTCGCGGTCGAGGCGGCACCCTGCTGGCCGGACAGCGTGCTGCCCTGCGGGTACATGGTGCCTGAGAAGGGTCCACCGGTGGGGGTCGGGCTGGTGCCGGTGTACGGCAGCACGACATTCGAGGCGTCACCCACGGCCACCTTCGTCGCCGCCGAACCGATCGCGTTCCACACCTCCACCTTCACCGAACCGTTGACCAGATCGCCCAACGCGCCGGTCGCCGACTTCAGCCCCTGGGTGTTCCGGTAGTGCTCCCACCCGCCGACCGGATCGGTGGCGAAGTAGTGGTACGTCTCCACCCGGTCGAAGGTGCCGTCACCGGTCAGGTCGTACGACACCCGCGCCTGCACACCGTTACCCACCCCGGTACCGGCATCCACGAACAGATCGAACGACGTCGCCCCGCCGCTGTACCCACCCGTCAACCCCGACGCCGTGAACACCTGCGCATTCGCCGGTACCCCGTCGTGGTTACCGTTCGCCGCAGCCACCGACACCTCACCGGCCGCACCCGCCGACCCGCCCAGCGCACCACCGGACAGCAGGTACCGCGTCGGGCTGAGCGGGATGGTCGGCGGGGTCGTCGGAGGCGTGGTGGGCGGGGTCGTCGGCGGGGTGTCACCCCACGGGACACCACCGGTGGCGGCGCCGCCGCTCCAGGTGTGCGCACCGGAGGTGACCGTCTTCCCGGCCGGCACGTTCAGGGTGGTGCCGTTGGAGAAGGTCACCGTCAGCGCCTGGTTGGTGATGTTGGACGCGACGTAGGTGCGCGCCGTGCCCTTCTTGAAGACCTTGGCCAGCGGGTGGTTCGCGGTCACCGTGATGTCCGGGCTGCCGAGCGCCGCGAGGTTGCGGATCCAGTGGAAGGTGTGCGCCTTGCTCTCCCCCTCCTCGCTCGGGAAGGTCGAGTTGTTGCGGAAGGCGGTCAGGGCCCGGTCGCCGTCACCGGTGGCCAGGAACTCCCAGACGATGTCCTGCCAGACGATGTCCTGCCAGACGTTCGGCGGGTTCCCGTTGTTGTTGCGCAGCAGTTCCTCGTAGTTGGTGGTCACGTAGGACGGGTAGTCACCGAAGTAGAAGTGACCGCCGGTCACCGGCAGCATGTTGATGCCCTGGATCATCTCCGGGGCGGCGGAGAACCAGGTGGCGTAGGCACCGCCGTCGCCCCAGACCATGCCCACCGTGGCCCGGTTGAACTGGGCGGGGAAGTTCTCGTTGCGCACGTCGAACCAGTACTCGTGGATCGCGGCGGCCTGGGTGGTGTAGATGTAGACGCCCGCGTCCCGGACGGCCCGGTTGCCGGTCGCCTGGCCCCACTGGATCAGGGCGTTGGCGAAGTTCATGCCCTCAGACGAGGACTCCTGGTTGTTGCCGGCGAAGAAGGCACCGTGCCCGGAGGCCCAGTCGTGGCCGGCGTAGATGTCGAAGTCACGCAGGTACGGGAAGCGGGTGTCGTTGCGGTCGTAGTTGTTGGCGTCCCGGATCAGCAGGTCGACCATGCCACCGTACTGCCCCTGGGTGGCCCAGGCCGGGTCGAACTTGGCCACCGTGGCCGCTGCGGCGATGAAGTAGCCGTAGTGGAAGTGGTGGTCGTTGAGCTCCATGTCCGAGCCGTACGAGGCCGGGTACCCGATCAGGGTGCCCCAGTTCTTGTCGTAGTAGAAGATCTGGCTGACTTCGTTGGGGCTGGCGGTGAGCCAGTTGTTGAGCTTGTTCTTGATGGCGTCCAGGGCGGCCTTGCGTACGTCGAGCATGCCGAGCTGGTCGGCGATCTCGGCGATCCGCGCGGCACGGCCCATGCCCTTGCCGTTCCAGTAGGTGTCCTCACCCTGGTACTTCGCCGGGTCGGCGAGTTCGGCCATCAGGTAGTTCCGGATGGTGGTGAGGTCGGCACCGGCGGAGTCGGCGACCGCCGGGACCTCCGGCAGCACGCCGGTGTACTTCATGGTCGTGGTGAACGACGACACCCCGGTGAGGGTCTTCATCGCACCCCGGGCCGAGACGTAGGTGGGCTGGATCGGGGTGGCCCCGGTCAGGTGACGCCACTGGTGGGGGTAGAGCGACACCACGGTCTTCGTCTCGGTGCCCTCGCGCGGCGTGGTGGTGTACGTGTACGTCGTGTTCAGGGCGCCGCTGGCCTGGTCGTAGGTGTAGCCGAGCCGGGTACCGGTGATGTGGGCGTGGGCGTACCTGCCGTACGCGGCGGCCAGTTGCTGCCGGTCGCCACCGCCGGGCAGGACCGCGACCGAGAAGTACCCCTTGCCGGCCAGCGACGAGGTGATGACGCCGCCGGAGACGGTCCAGGTGGCCCCGGTCGGCGCGTACGCCACGTAGTTGTCGGTGCCGATGCTGAAGCCGATCGTCGCGCCGCTGTTCGACCAGACCACGGGCGCGGTGGTGGTGCCGGTGATCCTGGCGTTGCCGCCGGTGATCTGGTAGTAGCTGAACGGCAGGCCGTGGCCGATGGTGGCCTTCATGCTGCGTACGCCGTCACTCCAGTACGGCGTGACCGTCCAGTCGGTCCAGCCGGCGACATTGACGGTCGGCGCACCGAGCCCGACCACCCCGACCCGAATGTCCTCGGCGTACGGGTAGTGGAACTCCGCGACCCCGGTGGTGGCGCCGCTGATCGACGGGGTGGTGTTGTACGACAGTCCGATGCCGTTGTTGAACGTGTCGTACGACAGCGGGTGGGCGTGCAGGTTCTCGCTGTAGGCGCAGTCGAACTTCTTCCACAGCAGCGACGACCACCAGTCGTTGGTCGGCACGGGTCCGGGGGGCGCGTCGGCGGTGACGAACTGCCGGGGGTTGCCGCTGAGCTGGCCGCAGCCCTGGGGGAGGTTACGGCCGGCGGGCAGGGTCTCGGTGAAGCTGCCGGCACCGACCGTCCCGGCCTGGGCGTTGCCGGTACTGACCACGACACCGACGACGCCGGCGGCGAGGACGGTGGCCGCCGCCAGCACGGCGGCGCGTACCCGGGTGCGGCGGGATGTCGCGCTGGGGGAGGCGGGGTACGGACTGCCGTCGGGGGTGTGGCCCCGAATCGGGAGTGTCATGAGGCTCCTCCGGAGTGGGGAGTGTCGGGGGTGCGGGATCGGGGGACAGGAGGTTGAGAGAGCGCTCTCTTGGAGGGCGAGGTTAAGTTCCTGCTACGACGGAGTCAATGACTGAACCAGCAACAGAGCGCCCTCTTTGGCGCTGCCCAGCCGGCTGGAATATCCGACCCGACAGCCCCGACCTGCATAAACATCGATCACTGTCGACCGTGACAGCCAACCGGACGCTTCAAGATCTCCGAAAAGTTCTTTGCCCACCATGATCGTTTTTGGCAATGGGGGCCGCCGGGACCCCGCCGACGACGAGTGGCGGACCCCCGGCACAGCGGCCCTGACGCGCGACGCCACGTCAACCGACGGCACGCTCCCCCACTCGCCGATCAGCGGCGACGCTGAGCCGATCCAGGCCCCCTGGACACACCTTTTCACGGACGCGTGAAATGGGGCGATCGAATCCCCACCGCGAGGATGGATCGCTTTCGTCGACGCCGACGAATGGCTCACGAATGTCCACGCGCAGGATGAGGAAACCATTACTGCCGGCCCGTCGGTGTCAATTCGGAGTTCGGACACGACGGACACTCCCCCGAGCTGGCCGAGGCCAGCCGACGGATCGAGCGCTGCCGGGCACTGCCGAGCCGCCCACGTCCCGGCGAGCCGGAAAACCCACTACGGCTCTATCACCGGCCATCGCGACGGACTCTCCCAGATATCCGCACAGGCGCTCAGCAGCAGCGGCCAACGGGCGGCACCGCCTGCGCGCGACCGGCATGCACTACAGATCCAACGGCAGCCCAACGTAGTTTTCGGCCAGGCTCGTCGCGGCGGCGACCGACGACACGGTGTAACGCAACTGGGACAACTGCAGGCGCTGCTGAAACGGGTCGTCGTCGGGGAACCGGTGCAACGCGGAGGTCATCCACCAGGAGAAGTGCTCGGACCGCCAGACCCGGCGCAGGCAGGTGTCGCTGTAGGAGTCCAGCAGGTCGGTCGAGCGCGTCGAGAGGTACCGCGCCAGCGCCCGCGAAAGCACCAGCGCGTCGGCCACCGCGAGGTTCATGCCCTTCGCCCCGGTGGGCGGCACGATGTGGGCCGCGTCGCCGGCGAGGAGTACCCGGCCGTGGCGCATCGGTTCCACCACCACGCTACGCATGGACGTGATGCTCTTCTCCAGTACCGGCCCGGACCGTAGATCGAACCCGTCAGCCGCCAGCCGGAGGGCCAGCTCGTCCCAGATCCGGTCGTCCGACCAGTCCTCGATCCGCTCGTCGGAGGGCACCTGGAGGTAGAGCCGGGTGATCTCCGGGGAGCGCATGCTGTGCAGCGCGAACCCGCGCGGCGAGTACGCGTAGATCAGCTCGTGGTGCGACGGCGGCGTCCGGGCGAGGATGCCCAGCCACGCGAACGGGTACCCCCGCTGGTAGGTCTCCGACCGGGCGGGGGCGAACGCGGAGCGGGTGACCCCGTGGAAGCCGTCGCAGCCGGCGACGAAATCACAGACCAGGGTGCGGGCGACACCGTCGGCATCGGTAAACGTGATCCGGGGCCGGTCGGTGGTGGCGTCGTGCACCGCCACGTCGTCGACCTCGAACAGGATCGGCGCGCCGGCCGCCTCGCGCGCGTCGATCAGGTCCTTGACGACCTCCTGCTGCCCGTACACCGTGATGGACCGGCCGGTGAGGTCGGTCAGCGGGATGCGGTGGTCGGCGCGGTCGAAGCGCAGTGAGAGGCCGTGGTGCGGCATCCCCTCGCGGTCCAACCGGGCGCCCACGCCGGCCGCGCGTAGCAGATCAACGGTGGACTGCTCCAGTACGCCGGCCCGGGTCCGCCGCCGCACGTACTCACGGCTGCGCCGCTCCAGCACCACCGTGTCGATGCCTTCGAGGTGCAGCAGATGCGCGAGCACGAGCCCGGCCGGCCCGGCACCGACGATCCCGACCCGGGTCCTCACGCCTGCACCGCACCGGACGCCCGACGCTGCACCGTGCCGGTACCCCTGGCGGACATGTCGGCACCGGTCGCGCGGCGCTCCAGCGCATCAGCCGCGGCCCGCGCACCGCCCGCGCTGCGCACCTGGTCCCGCATCCGGGCCACCTGCCGCCGGTACCCGCCAGCGTGCGCCACCCGCTGCACCGCGGCCCGCAGGGTGGCCGCTGTCGTGGTGGCACGGTCCAGGCGGACACCCAGCCCCAGGTCGACGACCTGCTCGGCAGTCACCGCCTGCTCCGGCGTCTGCGGGATCACCACCATCGGTACGCCCTGGTGCAGCGCCTCCATGACGCTGCCCATCCCGCCGTGCGTGACGAAGGCCGCCGCCCTGGCCAGCAACTCGACCTGCGGGGCGTGGCGCACGACGGTCAGGTGGGCCGGCGCCGGCGGCACCGCACGACCGCCGGTGGAGACCACGACCTGCCAGGCGCCGTCGTCGAACGCCGCACCGCAGATCGGCAGCAGCTCGGGCCAGTCGTTGAAGACCGTGCCGAGCGACACGTACACCAGGTTGCCGGCGGGGTCCACGCTGCTCGGGCCGTCACCGGTGACCGTCGGGCCGACGAAGACGTACCGGTCGTCGAAGGTGTCGACCGCCGGGTGGAACTCGCGGATCGTGAAGACGACCGTGACCGGCTCGGCGTGGAAGAACAGATCGGGCAGGCTCAGCGGTGGGGTGGCGTGCCGCTGCGCGAGGAGGGCGAGGTCGTCGTCGAACGCCCGCAGGGCCGCCGGGATGCGGGGCACCGTCCGGGAGTGCGGGCCGGCGAGGAACGAGAAGTGACCGTTCGAGGCGTACGTGGTGCAGAGCATCGCCGCCGGCACACCCGCCACCTCGGCGACCAGCCGGCCCCACACGCACAACTGGTCGTAGACGACCACGGTGTCGGGGCCGAGCGCACGGACCCCGTCGAGCACCCCCGGCAGGACCTGCACCGCGGCGGCGGCCAGTCGTGCCGGGATGAGCGCGAGGGTGACGAGCGCGTCGGTGTCGTCGGGCAACCGCGGATCGGGCGACGGGGTCCGGATCTCCTGGAAGCTGGCGCCGGTGGCCTCCACCGCGTCGCGGAACTGCGCGGTCAGCCAGTAGGTCACCCGGTGGCCGCGCGCGACGAGGTCCCGGGCGACGGGAAGTGTCGGGTTGACGTGCCCGTGCATCGGGGCGATCAGAAAAGCCAGGTCCATCAGCGGGTCTCCTCGTCAGCGGCCAGCGCCACCAGCGCCGCCAGCCGCGCCACGGTCGGGTCGGCGAAGAACTCGGTCAGGCTGACGTCCACCCCGAAGCGCTCGCGGACCTGCGCGACGGCCACGGCCGCGCCCAGCGAGTCGCCGCCGAGGGCGAAGAAGTCGTCCCCGGGCGCCGGGCGGGTGTCCAGCAGCGGACCGACGATCTCGGTGGCCAGCACCGCACCCACCCCGTCGGCTGCGCCGTACGACGGACCGCCCGCGGGTTCCCCGACCCGGGTCGACGGCGGCGGGGGCACCGGCAGGCGGGACCGGTCCACCTTGCCGGTCGCGGTCAACGGCACCTCGTCGAGGTGCACCAGCCGGTCGGGCAGCATGTAGTAGGGCAGCCGCCGGCCGGCGACCGCACGCAGCGTGGTCAGCTCCGGAACCGCCGGGCCGGTGACGTACGCGACCAGGACCGGCACGCCGGTCGGGTCAGGTCGAAGCTCGACGACGGCGGTGGCCACACCGGGCACCGTGCACAACGCCGACTCGACCTCGCCCAGCTCCACCCGGAATCCCCGGATCTTCACCTGCCGGTCGACGCGGCCGAGGAACTCGAGCTGACCGTCGGCGTTCCAGCGGACCAGGTCCCCGGTGCGGTACATCCGTCCACCGGACGGGCCGAACGGATCCGGCACGAACCGCTCGGCGGTGAGCCCGGGACGGCCGTGGTAGCCCTGGGCCAGCCCCGGTCCCGCCACGCACAGCTCCCCGGCCTCGCCGGGGGCGACCAGGCGCAGGTCGGTGTCCACGACGTACCCGCGGTGGTTGGGCATCGGCCGACCGATCGGGGGGACCCGGCCGCCGGAGGGTCGCCGGCACCGCATGAGCGTGACCGCCACGGTGGTCTCGGTGGGGCCGTACCCGTTCCAGAACTCCCGATCCGGCCGCTGCCAGGCGTCCACCAGCGCCCCGGCGGGCGGCTCACCGCCGACCGACACCAGTCGCAGGTCGGCAAGCCGGTCCGGGTCGAGGGACGGCATCAACGCCGGGGGCAGCTCGGCGACGGTGACGGCCCGGTCGACCAGCAACCGTTGCAACCGCTGCGCGGACAGTCGGTCGTCATCGTCGGCGAGCACCACGGTGGCGCCTGCGCCCAGGGTGGCGAACAGGTCGAACACCGACACGTCGAAGCTCAGCGCGGCGTGGGCGAGGACCCGGTCACCGGGCCGGATCCGGTACGCCGCGTTGATGTGCGTGACGAAGTCGACCACCGCGCGGTGCGGCACCACGACCGCCTTGGGCACCCCGGTGCTGCCCGAGGTGTAGAGGATGTAGGCCGCCCCGGCGGGGTCGACGGATGACGGGCGACGCTGCGCCGTGGACCGCGACGCGACGGGCATCGGGTCGGCCGCGTCGAGGTCGAGCAGCGGCACCGTACCGGTGGACATCCGCCCGGCCAGCGCGGTGGTGCTCACCTGCGCGGCGACGCACGCGTCGACCAGCATGAACCGGATCCGTTCGGCCGGCAGTGCCGGATCAACCGGCAGGTACGCCGCGCCGGTGACCAGGATTCCCAGCGCTGCCGCCACCATCGAGGGCCCGCGCGGCAGGCAGAGCGCGACGGTGTCGCCGGACCGTACGCCCAGGGTGGCCAGCCGGCCGGCGATCTCCTCGGCCGAACGCCAGAGTTCGCCGTAGCTGGTCGGCCGCGCGTGGAAGTCGATGGCCGTCGCGGCGGGTGCGCGGCGGGCGTTGGCCGCGACGAGTTCGGTGATCGTGCCCGCCGGGGTGCCCGCCGATCCGCCGTCGCCCCAACGCAGCAGCGTGGCGACCTGCCCGGGGTCGGGTACCGGTGCTGCGGCGACCTCGTAGCTGAGGCTGTCCCCGGTCGGTGCTGCGGTCAGCAGCGCGACGCGGTCCCACCGGCCGCCCGGATCCACCGGCAGCCGCTCGACGGCGGTCAGTTCCACGGGCACCAGCGTGGGCGGTAGGACCTGGCGCAGCAGGCGCGACACCGTCGCCGGGTCGGGGCCGGGCCGTTCGACGCACTCGTACCAGCCGAGCAGCCGGTCGTCGGCGTCGGTGAGCACGAGCGCGGCGGCGATCCCGGGAATCTCCCGCAGCGCCTGACCGGCCAGGGTCGCCTCGGCCCCGTCCCGCTCGTTGCCCAGCAGTTCCAGCGTGCCGTCGGCGCGGTGGCGCGCCCGGTCGCCGGTGCGCAGATCATCAGCGAGCCAGAGGTGTCCGGGGACCCCGGCGGGTACCGGCCGACGATGCTCGTCGAGCAGCAGCAGCCGCACGCCCGGGACGGCACGCCCGATCAGGGCTCCCCCGGCACCGGCGGATGCACAGCCGTCGCCTGCACGCCACCTCGCCACGCTCGCGATGCCCGCGCCGCGTGCGGTGCCGTAGACCCCGCTCACGTTCCCGGCCCGTCCGGCCAGCAGGGCGCGCAGATACGCCGACGGTGCTTCGCCGACGACGACAGCCTGGCCGCCCCGCCAGCCTTCGGCGATCAGGTCGCGCCACTGAGCGGGGGTGGCGATCACCGTCCCGGCTCCCGTTGACCGCACCGCACCGAGTACGGCACAGCCTCCGACGGTGAGCGGCGCGAGCAGGCACCACGCGGCGGCCCACGGTGGCGGTACCCGGCAGGTCACCTCCGCGCCGGCAGCCAGGTCGAGTTCGCTGACGGCGGCGGCAGCCGCCACGGAGACCGCCCGCCGGCCGACGGGGACACGGGTACCGTCCGCGCCGGCTGTCGGCGCCCACCATGCCGTGGTGGCGTCCGCACCCGCTGTGCGGTCAACGACGGTGCCCCCGGCGGCTGGCGTGACAACCCCGTCGACCAGCAGCAGACGCGCGCCGCTGGCCCGCAGCTGCGCCTCGTCCCAGGTCGCCGGGTCGGCCAACCAGCAGGCGCCACCGACGTGCAGCACCGCGAGCACGGCCACGACCATCTCCACCGAGGGGCGGGCCAGGATCGCCACGGTCCCACCGGGCTCGACATTGATGTCCGCCGCGAGTCGGGTCGCGCGACGCACCAGATCGGCGTAGCCACACGTCCCGTCGGGGGCCCGGACGGCGGTGGCGTCCGGCCATCGCCCGGCGGCCCGCCACACGGCGGCCAGCACATCGGGCGGCTCGTTCCGGCCGGTACCGGCGGGGTCCGGTACCACGGGCGCGTCCGGTGGACCGTCCTCGGCCGTACCGGCCAGGAACCGCTCCCCCACGTCCGCCCCGGGCATCCGTACCGAGCCGACCGGCGCGTCGGGCATCCGTACCGAGCCGACCGGCGCGTCGGGCATCCGTACCGAGCCGACCGGCGCATCGAGGTCAGCGGCGAGCACCACCGTCAACCGCTGGTAGCGGCGCAGGGTGGCGGCCATCACAGCTTCGTCGAAGCGGTTCGCGTCGTAGTCCAGTCGGGTCCACACGCTGTTTCCGGGCAGCGTCACCGACACGGCCAGCGGCACGCTGGTGTGCTCGACGGCGCGTACCAGCGAAACGCCGACGCCGTCGTCGCCATCGCTGTCGCCGTCGGCACCGGCACCGGCACCGGTCGCGGCGCGATCCCAGAAGCCCTGGAAGGCCAGGACGCTGTCGAAGAGGGCGTCTCCGCGCCGCATCCCCGACTGTGCCTGCACCAGCGGGTGCGGGCTGTGTTCGTACCGGCTCAGCTCGGCCAGGGTCTGCTGCACCCGGGCGAGCCAGGAACCGACCGGCGTGGCCCGGTCCACGCCCAGGCGCAGTGGCAGAGTGTTGGCGTACATGCCGATGCGGGTGTCCATCGACGGCAGGGCGGCGCCACGCCCGGCGAGCGTGACGCCGAAGGTGATGTCATCGCGGCCACTGTGGTGGGCCAGCAGCAGCGCCCAGGCGGCGTGCGCCAGCGTGGCCGGCAGGATGCCCCGCTCCCGCAACGCCTGTAGTCGCCCGGACAGTTCCGGGTCGTGCCAGGTCGCCTCCAGCCGGCGGTCGTCGACACCGATCTCCGGCGGAGTGAACCGGCCCCGCCGGTCCACCCCCAGCGGCGTCGGGGCACGCAGGTCACGAAGCCGGGACCGCCAGTACGAGACGGTCTCGGCCTGCGGACGTCCGGCCAGCCACCGGACGTACTCCCCGAACGGGCGTGCGGCGGGTAACCGGGCCGACCGGCCGGCCACCGCGGCGCGCACCTGCTCCGCCAGTTCGCTGGCGAGCAGCGCCTCGCTCCAGCCGTCGACGATCAGATGATGGTCGGTGACCGCGACGAGCATCCGGTCCGCACCGGTACGCACCACCGCCACCCGCAGCAACGGTGCGAGGGTGAGGTCGAAGCCGGCGTCTCGGTGCGCCGCGAGCACCCGGTCGAGACACCCCTGCACGGTGGACTCGTCCGCCGCGCGCAGATCCTCGACCTGCCACGGCAGCGTCACGTCGGCCCACACCACCTGGACCGGCCGGCTCACGTCCTGCCACACGAAGCCGGTACGCAGGGCGGTGTGCCGGGCCAGCGCCGCCTCGAACGCGGCACGCAGCATGGTGGGCGTCACCGGCCCGGTCACCTCGTACACATGCTGCTGGAGGTGCTGACCGGCGCGTGGGGCCGCCAGAGCGTGGAACAGCATGGTGTGCTGCAGAGGCGTGAGCGGATAGATGTCCTCGATCGCCGGGCCCGTCATGTACTCACGGATTCTGGTCGTCGGGACGCGGCTGCCGACCGGAGGCCGCCGCCAACCTGGCCACCAACCGGTCGAGCTGGCTCTGGGACAGGCCGGCGTCCGGGAAGTCGCTCGCCCGGTAGCCCTCGACAACCGGCGCGGTGCTGTCCGGCACCGGCGTGCGGTTGTCCTGGTGCGGCGAGGCGGGGTCCGGCAGCTGATCGGGCTGCTGTCCCTGCTCCCCGGCCGGTACGGCGGCTGTCTTCGCGACCCGGGCCAGTTCGGCGACGCTCTGGTGCAGGAACACGTCACTGGGCGAGATCTCCAGACCCGCCTCGGCGGCGAGGCCCACCACCCGCAGGCTGGCCACCGAGTCCCCGCCGAGCGCGAAGAAGCCGGTGGTGGTGTCCACCGACGGATGGCCCAGGACCTCGGCGAAGACGCCGGCGAGCAGTTCCTCGGCCCGGTTCAGTGGCGCCCGCCCGCGGTGCGGCTGACCGTCCCCCACGGCGCTCGACGCTCGACCGGCACCGTCGCCTGGCGGCATCCCGGACGTCGACGCGGGCCCGTGCGCTGACCCGGGCCGGTCCCCCGGTCCGCGCCCACCCGCTGGCGGCAGCCGGTCGACGAAGACGACGTCGACCGGCACCCGGCCCGGTTCCGCGTCCAGCCGAACCGCCAGTTCGCCCCGTATCCGCGCGGGGTCGGCGGTCACCCCTCGCCGGGGCAGCACGTACGCGACCGCGGGTGGCCCGACCGTCACGGTCGTCGCCGCCACCGCCGGGTGTTCCGCCAACGCCGCCTCGGCCAGGGCCCGATCGGCCGCCGGTGGGGCGCCGGCACGTCCGGCCTCCGACAGGCGACCGAGGTACTCGACGAGCCCGTCGGGGGCGGTCCGCGCCCGCAGGCCGGTACGCAGCGGCGAGCCCGGCGGTACCGGTAGACCGGCTCCGCCAGCATGGTCCACGCACAGTTCTCCCGGCATCATCGGCGGCACCTGTGCTCCCGCCGCATCCACCACGAAGACCTGGACGCCGGGCAGCGGCCGTCCCAGCGGCAGGTGCGGGGTCGTCGGCACCTCCCGCACGGGATCCCACCGGTAGGCCAGTGCCATCCCGGCGAGCCGTGGCGGCCCGTGGAAGACCTCGACGGCACAGCCGGCCCGCAAATCGTCGACCCAGGCCCGCCCGACGGTCCCGGTCAGTGCCAGCACCGTGGACGGCAGAAGATCGCGCGGCTCGGCGGGCGCGGCGAGTTGCGCCGCGGCCAGCTCGGTCGCGGGGATGCACAGGACGTCGGCCGGCGACCGGACCAGTGCGGCGGCCAGATGTGCCGGATCGCCCACCGGCGGCACAGCCGGCGCAGCCGGATCCGCTGGTGGCGTGACCTCGACGAAGGTGAGACAGCCGCCCCCGGCCAGGGTGGCGAGGGTCGAGGTGAGCCAGGCCGGGGAGGTAACCGGCTGGGCCACCGTCACGCGGGTACCGGGTCCGATGCCCAGCCGCTCGGCCCGCACCGCCATCGCGCGCGTGACCTCCCGACGGGTCAACGCGGTCGGCGTACCGGCGGGACCATCCGGCGGCAGCAACCAGGCGGCGCAGGTCTCCGGCCCGCCGGCACCGGCGCCGGTCGGGGTGACCGGGTGCAGTTCCGCCGGCGAGTGGCGTACGTCCACCAGCAGCACCGCGCCCAGACCGGCGGCCAGGTCGGCCAGGTCCCCGTCCGACGCCAGGTTCCCGCCCGACGCCAGGGGCAGCACGACACCACCGGTACGCAGCACACCGAGCATCGCCGCCAGCAGCGCGCTGCCCGGCGGACCGGTGACGGCGACCAGGTCACCGGGGCGCACGTGGTGCTCGCGCAGCCGGGCCACCGCCAGGTCCACCGCCGAGGCGAGTTGGCGGTACGTGACGGCCACGCCGCTACCGTCGAGCACCGCCGGTTCGTCAGGTGAACCACCCGGAGGGAAACTGTCCAGACCCGACGCGTACCCCTGCGGTGGCTCGGCGCCGGCCAGAGCCGCGACGAGCGTGCCGGTCCCGTCCGGGTCGAGCAGCGGAAGCTCACCCACCGGGAGCAGCGGATCGGCGAGAGCGGTACGCAGGATCCGGTGCAGCTGACCGGGCAGGGCGCGGGCGGCCGTGTCGGCCAGCACGCCCCGCCGCCACTCGACGACCACCTCCAGCCCGCCGTCGGCGCGCTCGTTGAAGGTCAGGAACAGGTCGTACTTGGCGGTCCCGTTGCCGAATTCGGTGCCGGCGGACAGGAACGCCGCCCGGCCGGCCTGCGCCGGTGGCGGTGCCGGAACCATGTTGATGCCCACCTGGAACAGCGCGGTCACACCGAGGGCCCGCGTCGGGGCGACCGCGTTGACGATCCGCTCGAACGGCGTGTCCTCGTGGGCGAGGGCGTCGTGCACGGTACGCCGGGCCCGCGTCAGCAGCTCACCGAAGCCCGGGTCGCCGGACACGTCCACCCGCAGGACCAGCATGTTGACGAAGAGCCCGACCACCCGACGAAGCTCGGCGGTGGGGCGACCGAGCACCGGCGTACCGACCGGGAGGTCCGTTCCGCCGGTGTACCGGTGGAGCAGCACCGAGTACCCGGCGAGGAGCACGGCGAACACCGTGGTGGCATGGGCGCGGGCGAGGGCCCGCAGATCGTCGACGAAGGCGCTGTCCCAGTTCTCGGCGTACCAGCCGCCGCTGTCCAGGGCACCGGCCGGGCGGGGCCGCCCGGGGACGAGCCGTACGGTCGGCAGGTCCGCCAACTGTCGACGCCACCACTGGACCGATTCGGCGGCCTTCGGGCGGTCCTGGCGCTTCTGCTGCCAGGCCGCGTAGTCCAGGTACTGGATGCGCAGGGGCGGCAGACCCGGATCCGTTCCGTCGGCCGCGCCGGAGTACAACGCCGCGAGGTCCTCCACCATGACGCCGACCGAGGTCGCGTCGGCGACGATGTGGTGCACGACCATGATCACCGCCTGCGCGTCGCCGGGCAGGTACACCAGCCGGGTCCGCAGCACCGGCCCGGTGGTCAGGTCGAACAGGGCCGCCGCGTCGCGCTGGCGCAACCCGGTCAGCCGCTCGCGGGCCTGCTCTTCGGTCAGGTCGCGCAGGTCGCTGACCGGAAGGTCCACCTCACCGGCCCGGGGGGCCACGGCCTGCACGAGGGATCCGTCGCGCTGGTGGAACGTGGTACGCAACGCCTCATGCCGGTCGACCAGGGCCCGCAACGCGGCCCGTAACGGCTCGGGGCGCAACGGCGCGGCCGGGCGCAGTTCGACGTTGAGGTTGTTCAACGGCTGGCCGGGATAGATCTGCTCCAGGAACCACAGTTGACGTTGCGCCGACGACGCGGGGAACACCGGCGCGTCGTCCGGTTGCTGCGCGGTCACGACCGCCCCCTCGGCAGCACCTCGATCTGCAGGTCGTCCGCGTCATCGACGGCCAGGGCCGCCTGCACCGTACCGGCCAGGCCCGCGATGGTCGGTGCGTCCAGCAGCGCCCGCATCGGCAGCTTCACCCCCCACACCTCGCCGACCCGCCAGACCAGTTGGATCGCCACGAGCGAGTTCCCACCCAGTTCGAAGAAGTCGTCGTCGACACCGATCTCCGCGATGGCGAGGATCTCCGACCACACCGCGCACAGCGCCGACTCCAGTTCGGTGGCGGGTGCCCGGTACGGGCCCAGGCCCTCCCGGCCGGACTGGCCCGACGCCGCCGGTACCGCACCGGGTACGGCGCTCACCAGGTCGGCTGCGCGTTCGCGCACGTCCCGGCGTACCTCCTCGACGCCGATCACGCCGACCGCCACCTGCGGACCGAGGTCGGCCGCGAGCAGCCTGCGCAGCGCCTCGGCACCGTCGGGCGGGCTGATCCCGGCCGGATCCTGCCCGCGTGGGCTCCTCGACACCGCCACCGCGTCGGCGACGGCCGCCGGGGAGACCTGCCCGACCACCTGCGGTCCGGCGGCGGCCAGCGGGTCCTCCGCGACCCGGCGCAGGGTGAAGTCGGTGATCGCGACCACCTCCCGACCGGCGGCGTCGGCGATGCTGAAGTCGGCGCGCAGAACCTCCCGCTGCGCGTCACCGCCGCGGTGCCGCAGGTGGCTGGTGATCTCGGCGGCCAGCGGCCCGCGCACCACCACGCGCCCGTATCCCAGCGGCAGGTACCGCTGGTCGGGTGCCACGTCGTACCCGGCGCCGAACGCGGTCGCCTCGTCGAGCAGAGCGGGGTGCAGGCCGAGTACGCCGATCTCGTCGGCGACCATCGGACGCGCCCGCAGTTCGGCCAGTTCCTCGCCGCTGCCGGTCCACGCCGCACGCAGGCTGTTCCAGCGTGGACCGAAGGCGAGCATCCCACCGCCGGTGGGCATCCCGGCTCCGTCCCGGGGCACACACCGTCCGCGTACCGCCGACACGTCGATGGTGGGCGGCTGGTCGTCGACGAGCCGGCGGACGCCGGCCCGGGCGAACTGCCGCAGCCCGTCAGCGGTGTGCCCGGCGACCGTCACCGCCCGGCTACCGTCCTGTGCCGGGGCCGACACGGAAACCTCCAGCAGCATCCCGGTGCCGTCGGGCACCGCCAGCGGCGCCTGGAACAGGACATCACGCAGTTCGACGGGGCCGGTGTCCCCTGCGGCGGTGGCGACGAACCCCGCGTACATCAGTTCCAGCGCGGCGGTGCCGGGCAGCACCGGCTCACCGTTGATCCGGTGCTCATCGAGCACCCAGTGGGTGTCCGGGCCCAGCGTGCCGCGCAGCACGACCCGGCCGGCGGCGAGGTGCGCCACCTCGGTCAGCCACGGATGGCCGTGGTACGGGGCGAACGTCGGCACCTCGGGTGCGGCGACCGGCCGGTCCTGCGGTATGTCATGTCCCGGCGGCGTGGCGTGGCCGTCCACCGCGCGGGCGGCCATGCCGACGTCGAGCCAGCCACCCCAGTTCACCGACACGGTCCGGGCGGCGAACCGTCGCGGGCTGTGCGCGTACGCGTCCATGAACGCGTTCGCGGCACAGTAGTCGACCTGACCCAGCCCACCGGCGAGCGCGGTGACCGAGGAGCACAGGACCACGACGTCGAGCGGCAGGTCACCGAAGGCGTCGGCCAGGGCCACCAGCCCGTCGACCTTGGGGGCGAGGACCGCCGCCGCGTCGGCGAACGCCTTGACCTCGATCATTCCACCGCCCGGCACGCCGGCGGCGTGGATGAGCCCGTGCAGGGCGCCGAACCTGTCGATGATCTCGTCGCGGGCCCGGCGGAGCGCGGCGGCGTCGGTGACGTCGCCCCGGACCAGCAGGACCTCACCACCGAGGGCCTGGATCCGCCGGACCGAACGGATCACCTGGGCGGTGGCGTCGGACCCGTCAGCGGCCAGCCACTGGTCCCACTGCGCCGGAGGTGGCAGCTCCGAGCGGGCGAGCAGGGCCACCCTGGCCTGCGCGTGTTCGGCGAGGTGCTCGGCGATGGCCAGACCCAGTCCGCCGGTACCGCCGGTGATCAGGTACCCGCCTGCCGTACGCCAGTCCGGGCCGGCCAGCGACTCGGGGGTCAGCCGTACCGGTTCGACGGTGGGCAGCCAGCGCCGTCCCCGCCGCAACGCGACCAGCTCATCGGTGCCCGGATGGGCGAGCGCGGCGACCAGGGCGGCCACGGATCCGGCGAGCGCCGTGTCATCCCCGGGCAGGTCGGTGTCGAGATGCCGCCACGTCACCTCGGGCAGTTCCACCGGTCCGACCCGGCACACACCCGCCGCCACCGCCAACTCCGGCGCCAGCAGATCGGTGCCGTCGATGTCCTGCGTGTGCGCGGTGCACACGTCCACGCGCAGCCCGGTGGGGCGTTCCTCGGCGAGGGCCTGGGCCAGTGCGAGCAGGCCGTAGAAGCAGCGTCGCAGCCCTTCGGAAACGCGTTCCGGGTGCAGGCCGCTGTCCGGCGCGGGCGGCGGCAGCAGGCCCCACGCCGCGACGATCCGCTGTGGGGCGGCGCCCTCGGCGCGCAGCGTGGCCAGCACCCGCGCGTGGTCCTCGCGGGAGGTCGGGTCGACCGTGAACAGGTCGTGCGCCACCCGGGAGTACCCGGTGCCGATCCGTACCCGGACCGTCGCCGCGCCCCGGCCGGCGAGGGCGCCGGCCAGCAGTTCACCGGCCGGGTTGTCCGGACACATCAGCAGCACCCGCTCGCCGGTCAACGCGTTGTCGGCGGTGGCCGGCACCGGCGCCTGGCGCCAGCCGGGCACCTCGAACCAGTCCGCCAGGGCCAACGGACCGCTGCGGCGCTGGTCGACAGGGCGGTCCGCGCCGCGTTCGATCCAGTACCGCTTGCGCTCGAACGGGTAGGTGGGCAGGGGGATGCGTCGGCGTCCGGGCTCGGCGAGGCCGGCCCAGTCCACGTCGACGCCGCGCAGCCACGCCTCGCCCACCGCGGTCAGGGCCGCGACCTGGTCCGACTCCGCCGACGACTCCCGTGGCCGGGGCAGGCTCGGGGTGACCAGCAGATCGGCGCCCTGGTGGCCGGCCCGGACCAGGTCCACGAGGGTACGGCCGGGACCGACCTCGACGAGCACCCGACCGGAGCCGGTGGCGCCCGGCTCGGCGAGCAGGCGGTCGACGCAGTCGGCGAAACGAACCGTGCAGCGCAGATGCTCGGCCCAGTACCGGGGGCTCGTGGCCTGCTCGTCGGTGATCCAGTCACCGGTCACGTTGGACAGGAAGGGCACCTGCGGGGCCCGCAGGGTCAGGCCGGCCAGCAGGTCCGTGTACCCGTCGAGGATCGGCTCCATCATCGTCGAGTGGAAGGCGTGCGAGGTGCGCAGCGGGTTCGAGGCGATTCCCCGGCCGGTCAGTTCGGCCGCGAACGCCTCGACGTCGTCGGTGGGGCCCGCGACGACGCACCGCCCGGGTCCGTTCACCCCGGCCAGGTCCAGGGTGTCGGGCAGCAGCGGGCGCAGCCGCTGCTCGTCCAGCGGCACCGCGAGCATCGCTCCCGCCGGCATGGACTGCATCAGCCGTCCCCGCGCGGCAACCACCCGCAGCGCGTCGGGCAGCGTGAACACGCCGGCCAGGCAGGCCGCCACGTACTCACCGACACTGTGCCCGACCATCGCCGTCGGGCGCACCCCCCACGACTGCCAGAGCCGGGCCAGCGCGTACTCGACGGTGAACAGTGCCGGCTGGGTGAGCCAGGTCTGGTCCAGGTCCGTGCCGGCGCCGCCCGCTGCCGGGTAGAGCACCTCGCGCAGATCCCGGTCGAGATGCTCACCGAGCAGCTCGGCGCACTCGTCGACCGCCGCCCGGAAAACCGGGTACCGGTCGTAGAGCCCACGACCCATACCGACGTGCTGGGCGCCCTGCCCGGAGAAGAGGAAGGCCACCTCGGGTGGGGTCGACGCGGCCCGGCCCACCCGCAGGCGCGAGCCACCGCCCGGGCCCTCCGACAGCGTGTACGCGGCCTCGTAGGGATCGGCCACCACCACGAACGCACGGTGGCTGAGCTGACGCCGCCCGACCTGCACGGTGTGTGCGACGTCGGCGATGTCGATCTGGTCGTGCGCGGACAGGTGCTCGCCGAGGCTGGCGACGACCTCGTGCAGGGCGGTGTCGGTACGGGCCGACAGCGGCAACAGGACCGGGCCGGTGGCACCGGCGCGCGGCGCCGACGGTGGCGCCTGCTCGGCGATGACGTGGGCGTTGGTGCCCCCGATGCCGAACGCGCTGACCCCGGCCCGCCGGGCCTGGGCGCCGCCACGCCAGGGCGTGAGGGTCGCCACCACCTTGAACGGGCTGTTCGCGAAGTCGATGCGCGGATTGGGCCGCCGGTAGTGCAACGTCGGTGGGATCAGACCGTGGTGCAGGGCGAGCACCGTCTTGACGAGTCCGGCGATACCGGCGGCACTGATCAGGTGCCCGATGTTGCTCTTGACCGCGCCGAGCCCGCACCAGCCGGTGTCGGTGGAGCCGCGGCCGTACACCTCGGACAGGGCGGCCGTTTCGATCGGATCGCCCAGCGCGGTCGCCGTACCGTGGGCCTCGACGTACCCGATGGTGCGCGGATCGACGCCGGCCGCGTCGAGTGCCGCCGCGACGACCGCGCGCTGACCGGCGGCGCTGGGTGCGGTGAAGCTGTCCTTCGTACCGTCGTTGTTCACCGCTGAGCCGAGGATCGTCGCGTACACCGTGTCACCGTCGCGTCTCGCGGCGCTCAGGGGCTTGAGCAGCACCGCACCGGCCCCGCTGCCCCACAGGGTGCCGTCGGCGTCGACGTCGAACGCCCGGCAGTGCCCGTCGTGCGACAACACCCCGCCGGGCTGGTACAGGTAGCCGTAGCCGTGCGGGATCACGACGTTCGACGCGCCGGCCAGCGCCATCTCGCAGTCGCCCGCCCGCAGTGCCGCGCAGGCCGCGTGTACGGCCACCAGCGACGTGGAGCAGGCCGAGTTGATCGTCATGCTCGGCCCGCGCAGGTTCAACGCCCACGACACGAGGGTCGAGACGAAGTCGTGATCGTTGGCGATACCGACCGACATGCCCTCGGTGTTCGCCTCGAACGCCGGTGGCGCGACATGGTGCAGCAGGTAGCCGTTGGCGCCCACCCCGGCGAAGACCCCGATCCGGTCCGGATAGCGCCACGAGTCGTACCCGGCGTTCTCCAGCGTCTCGTGGGCGACCTCCAGGAACAGCCGTTGCTGCGGATCGCGCAGCTCCGCCTCGCGGGGGCTCAGACCGAAGAACGCGGGTTCGAAACAGTCGATGTCGTCGAGGACCGGCGCCGCGGCGACGAAACCGGGCTGGCGCACCACGGACTCCGGCACACCGGCCGCGATCTGCTCCTCGGGACTGAACCAGCGTACGGATTCGACGCCGTCGACCAGGTTGCGCCAGAACTCCTCCACCGACCGCGCGCCGGGGAACCTGGCGGCCATACCGACGACGGCGATCGGCTCGGGCCGGTCCTGTGCTGCGGTACCCGGGTGGTCACTGGTCACGCGAAAGCCTTCCGGTGGGGTCGAGCGGAACACTCTGCTGCGGCGTCGGGCCCTCCGGCGCGGTACCCGTGGCTGGCCGCTCCGCCAGCAGCCCCGCGACCAGCAGGCCACGCTGTGGCTTGCCGGTGCGGGTACGCGGGACGCGACCCAACCGTACGAAGCGTCGGGGCACCTTGTACGGCGAGAGTAGTTCGCCGAGATGACGGCGCAGCTCGTTGTCGGTGGGGGCGCCGCTCACGACGACGAAGGCGACCAGTTCGTCACCGGTCGGGCCGGGCAGCCCGGCGACCACGCAGTCGGAGACACCCGGACACGTCCGCAGCGCCTGCTCGACCTCCACCGGGTCAACCTTCTTCCCCGCCACGTTGAGCCGGTCGCCGGCCCGGCCGGTGACGTGGACATTGCCCCGCTCGTCGAGGTACCCGACATCACCCATCCGGCGCCAGCCGTCGCGGCCACCACCCGCCGGCCCGGGATCCACGCTGCCGTCCGGGGTGGACACATCAGCCCGGCGACGCGTGGCGAGGATACCGTCGGCGTCCACGCGCATCTGCGTGTCGGCGAGCGGTCGTCCCACGCCCTCGTCGGGTTCACCGCGGCCCAGCGTGAGCTGGCCGTCCTCGGTGCTGCCGAGGTGGGAGAGCAACGGCAGGCCGGTGGCCTCGTGCCAGGCCTGCGCGACCTGCGCCGGGAGCGGCTCTCCCGCCGCCACGCAACGGCGCAACGGCAGGGCACGGACGATCCCGGGATCGCGGGCCAGCTCCTGGGCGTAGAACCCGTACAGGTACGGCACCGACAGCAGGACCGTGACGCGGTCGTCGTGCAGGCGCCGACCGAACTCGGCCGGACCGAGCATGCCCGGCATCAGCAGCAGGGTCGAGCCGGACAGCAACCCACCGAGCACCCCGGCGGCCAGACAGTACCGGTGGTGCAGCGGCGTACTGCACCAGATCACATCGTCCGGCCCGTACCCCGCAGCCTCGGCGAACGCGAGCGCGTTGGGCAGGACGTCGGTCCGCCAACCCAGCGGCACCACCTTGGGCAGCCCGGACGTACCCGAGGTGCACAGCGCCAGCCACGGCGACGTCCCGGGGCCGTCACCGCCCGGGATCAGCGCCTCGACCCGTTCCCGCTCCCACGCGGTGGTCTGTGCGTCGAGCACCAGTACGCTCTGCCCGGCCACGGCCCGGGTCAGCAGCGCAACCACATCGGATGCCAGCCCGGACACGGGCAGCAGGCACTCGCCCGGGACCGGGCGGGATGCGGCGGCGTCCAACCGGTCACGCAGCTCGCCGTAGGTCACCTCACCGTCGGAGCCCCGGACCGCGACACGCGACGGGTCGATCCGGGCCACCCGGCCGATGGTTGAGGTCAACAACCCCAGTTCCGTGGCCGGGCTCACCGCAGGAAACTCTCGGTAATCAGCGATATCGGCTGCCCGCCGTTGATCACCCGGTAGGTGCGTTGCAGCACGCCCCCGCCATCCTGATCGGGGTACCAGCCGGGGAGCGGCCCGGCACCGAACCACAGCAGTTCCCGCCGGCTCTCGATGCCCCGGGCGAACAGTGCCGCCCCGAGCCCGGAGGGGAAACGGTCGATGTCGTCGCCGAAACCGTCCGGCAGGCGGGACGGCACGAGCAGGGACTCCGCGGCGACGTACGTGACGCCGGAGACCAGCCCCCGGATCTCCACCCGTCGGCGTACCACGGTCGCCGCCTGGGAAATCCCCAGCCAGTCGGCCTCCGCGCCGTGGACCGGCACCTCGCCCTGGCTGACCGGCCGCACCACGATCGGCTCCAGGTGGTACGCCTCAAGCACGGTGCTCACCATGCCGTCCGTGGCGAGTAGACAGCGCTGCTCCGGGTGCAGGCTGTCGACCGCGACATCGGTGAGTGGGGCCGGGCGGCGTGACTGTGCGACGAAGTGTCGGGTGAACAACGCCTGGACATCACCACCGGCTGCTGGACCGTCCACAGCCAACCCGGATGTCTTGCGCATCGTTCTCCCTCGACTAGAACCGGTCACAACTTGCCAAACCCGCCCCGGGTCCGCAAGTGCGAAGAACCCGCCGGTCCCGTCGCAGCGGGATCCGCCACGATGACCGGAGCCGCCGTGTGGCCCGGCTCCGGATTGTCGACATCTTCGACCGGGTGTAGGACAGCGCCACCATCGCCGACTGGTCCGCCGACGACGACAGCGCGGCGCATCCTCGCACAGTGAACCGGCGGCGCGCATCCACTCATCACCCAGGTCGAGGCGGGGGAGCGCCTGCAACTGGTGGGCGTAGGGATAGGCCAGCCGCGGGCGGTACCTGTCGGGCAGGGGTGCGATTCGGTTGGTGGAATCCATGCCGCTCATGGTCGTGTCGAGGTACACGTCGGCATACTGCTCGGCGAGGTCCGCGAAGGCGTGGTACTCGGGCATGCCGAGGTGGGCGATGACCAGCACCAGATCGGGGTGCTTGCCCAGCAGCCGCTGGACGCTCTCCGGGCCGGTGTGGCGACCGGGGGCCGGCGCGGACCCACAGTGGAGATGTCAGCGAGTCCCGCCAGCCCCAGGGCCGCCAGCCTGGCCTGACCGACTCACGTGATCGTCAGGATGGGCGGGCCGACGCCGCCCCCGACCGTGCGGGCGGGTCAGCGGGCGCTCGTTCGGGCCGTCCGTCGGGTGCCGAACGACTCCATGGTCGTCGCCTTGCGGGCCGGTGTCCTCGGGGCCGCACCGGCACGGGTCGCGGCGGCCTTCGCCGTTTTCTTGGCGGACGTCGTCTTCGCCGGCGCGCCCGTGGCCGGCGCCTTGCGGGCTCGGACGGGGGCCGCCGTGGCCGAGGAGTCCTTCTTCCGGGCCACCCGGGCCGCCGTCGGCGTGGGCTTCTCACCCGGTGACTTGGCCATGGTCGCCCCGGTGGCCCGCTTCGTGGCCGTCGTCGCCTTCTTCGCCGCCGTTGTCCGATTCGTCGGGGCCTTACGCGCCCCGGTAGCTTTTCTGGCCTGTCCTGCGTCCGCCATCGTCGCTCCTCGGGAATCAGCCCTGGGAGCAGGGTCTTCCCCCGGCCCCGGCGGTCAAACACCGATGGGCGTCAGGCGTCCGGGACCGCTGGGCGGTGCGCGCGGGCGCTGCCCAGCCGGTGACGGCCGCGTCAGCGAGCAGGCAGCCACTCGCAGACCCGGTCACGTCGGCGTGCCGGTTGCGCCCCCAGCGACACCGACGCGGAGCAGGCGACAGGCGACGCATGCCCGACCGGTGATCGACGGGCCGGCTGCCCAGACGTCGTGGCGGCCACTTGGCGCGCCCGGCGGCCACAGCAGCGGCCGGCGGGCGGAGTCGGCCGGTCGATCCGGGTCACCCACCGGCCGATCTGGTTGACTGGGCCGATGGGTGAGATCCTGTTGATCCGGCACGGCGAGACCGAGTGGAGCGCCGCGCACCGGCACACGTCGTACACCGATCTGGAGTTGACCACGGTCGGCGAACAGCAGGCCCGCGCGCTCCCCACGTACCTGACCGGCCGGTCGTTCGCCGCCGTCCTGGTCAGTCCCCGCCAGCGGGCGCGGCGGACCGCCGAACTGGCCGGCCTCATCCCCACCGCGATCGACGCCGACCTCGCCGAATGGAACTACGGCGAGTACGAGGGCCGGACCTCCGCCGACATCCGGCGGGACCGTCCACAGTGGTATCTGTGGACCGACGGGTGCCCCGGCGGCGAGTCCCCCGACCAGGTCGGCGCCCGCCTGGACCGGGTACTCGCCCGGGCCGCCGAGGCGCTCGCTCGGGGTGACGTCGCGTTGGTCGCGCACGGGCACAGCCTGCGGGTGGCCGGCGCCCGCTGGATCGGCCTACCGGCCAGCGCCGGCGGTCGGCTGCGGCTGGACACCGCCAGCGTTTCCGTGCTCGGCCACGAACACGGCCGCCCGGTCATTCTGCGCTGGAACCAGCCGCCTCCGGAGGCAGCCCCCGCGCCCTCGCCAGGGTCGCCGGGTCCGAGCTGACCTTCGGCGGACGGGCCTCGTACGGCGTGGACAGGACCACCGTGGTCCGGGTGGTCACGTTCGCCGCCGTCCGGATCTCCTGGAGCAACCGCTCCAAATCCGCCGGGCTGGCCACCCGTACCAGCAGCAGGTAGAAGTCCTCACCAGCCACCGAGTAGCACGAGTCGATCTCCGGTAGATGGGCCAGCCGCTCGGGGGCGTCGTCCGGCTGGGACGGGTCGAACGGACGGATCGCCACGAACGCCGTCAACGGCAGGTCCAGTGCCTCGAACGACACCCGGGCGGCGTACCCCTTGATCACTCCGCGTTGCTCCAGCCGGCGGACCCGCTGGTGCACGGCGGAGACCGACAGGCCCACCCGCTCCGCCAGATCCGTGTACGACAGCCGACCGTCAGCGGTCAGCGCCGCGACGATGGCGCGATCGATCTCCTCCACGGCGTGCAACCTACCGGTAAAACCGGTCCCGGGCGACGGCACCACCGCCGCCCGGGACCCGTGTCATGGTGCAGGCCACGGCGTCACGGGGGCGAGCCTCACCGCTGCTTGGCCAGGTCCCGGGAAATGACCAGCCGCTGGATCTGGTTGGTGCCCTCCACGATCTGCAGCACCTTCGCCTCCCGCAGGTACCGCTCCAACGGGTGGTCGGCGACGTACCCGGCACCGCCGAGGACCTGCACCGCGTCGATGGTGACCCGCATCGCGACATCGGCGGCGAACAGCTTCGCCTTGGCCGCCTCGATCGAGTAGGGCCGTCCGGCGTCGCGCAGCCGGGCCGCCGCCAGGGTCAACGCGCGGGCCGCCGAGATCTGGGTGGCCAGGTCGGCGAGGAGGAAACCCAGGCCCTGGAAGTCGATGATGGCCCGGCCGAACTGCTGCCGCTCCCGGGCGTAGCCGACCGCGTAGTCCAGTGCCCCCTGCGCCAGACCCACCGCGCAGGCGGCGATACCGAGCCGACCAGAGTCCAGCGCCGACATGGCGATGCTGAAACCGGACCCCTCCTCGCCGACCAGCCGGTCAACGGGCACCCGGGCGTCGTCGAAGGCGATCTGCGCCACCGGCGAGGACCGCAGCCCCATCGTCTTCTCCGCCGCCTGCGGGGTGATCCCCGCCGTGCCCCGGTCGGCCAGCAGACACGAGATGCCCCGCGCACCGGGGCCGCCGGTGCGGCAGAAGATGTTGTAGAAGTCGGCCGAATGGGCGTGGGTGATCCACGCCTTGGTGCCGGCGACCACGTAGTCGTCGCCGTCACGTACCGCCCGGGTGGTCAGGCCCGCCGCGTCCGACCCGCCCTGCGGCTCGGAGAGGCAGTACGCCCCGAGCAGCTCCCCACCGAGCATGTCCGGCAGGAGTTTGCGCAGCTCGGCACTGCCGTAGGTGGCCACCGGGTAGCAGGACAGGGTGTGCACGCTGACCGCCTCGGCGACCGCGAGCCACCGGCTGGCCAGGATCTCCAGCACCTGGAGGTACACCTCGTACGGCTGGGCCGCACCGCCGTACTCCTCGGGGTAGGGCAGGCCGAGCAGGCCGGCCCGGCCGAGGGTGCGCAGCACCTCGCGGGGAAACTCGGCGCGCGCCTCGAACTCGGCCGCCCGGGGTGCGAGTTCCCGGTCGGCGAGGTCGGTGGCGAGGTCGAGCAGGTCGTGGGCCTCGTCGGTGGGGAGGATACGGTCGACGGTCATAGCGCGGTGAACTCCGTGGGGGTGGTGTTGAGTCGTTCCACGCCGTCCGGGGTGCAGACGACGATGTCCTCGATGCGGGCGCCGTGCCGGCCCGCGAGGTAGATGCCCGGCTCGACGGAGAAGGTCATCCCCGTCTCCAGGGGCCGCACGTTGCCGGTGACCACGTAGGGCTCCTCGTGGCCGTCCAGCCCGATGCCGTGGCCGGTACGGTGCAGGAACGCGGGACCGTACCCGGCATCGGTGATCACCTGCCGGGCGACGGCGTCGACCGCCTCGGCGGTGACCCCGGGCCGCACCGTGGCGACCGCGGCCCGCTGCGCGGCGTGCAGTACCGCGTAGTAGTCGACGAACTCGGCCGGCGGCGCCACGTCGCCGGTCAGGTAGGTGCGGGTGCAGTCGGAGCGGTACCCGGACGGCATGGTCCCGCCGATGTCGACCACCACCGGTTCCCCCGCGCCGATCGGCCGGTCCGAGGTGCCGTGGTGCGGGCTGGCCCCGTTGGGCCCGGCGGCGACGATGACGAAGTCGACGCTGAGGTGCCCGGCGCCGGTGATCGCGGCGGCGATGTCCACGGCCACCTCGGCCTCGGTCCGCCCGGGACGCAGCCACTCCCCCATCCGCTCGTGTACCGCGTCGATCGCCGCCCCGGCCTCCCGCAACGCGGCCACCTCCGCCGGCGACTTGCGGATGCGCAGCTCCCGCAGGACCTCGCCGGCCAGTCGCTGGGCGGTGCCGGGCAGGACGGCACGCAGGGCGAGGACCTGCTCGGCCCACATCCGGTCGGCGATGCCGATGGCGGTGACCGGCCCGCCGATGGCGGCCATCACCAGCGGGTACGGATCGGAGCCGTCGGCGTGGTCGACGATGCGCACGCCGGTGGCCGGCGCCGGTGACGCCTCGGCCGCCGGCCGTTCCAGGGCCGGCACGATCAGGGTGGGTTCCCCTTGCACCGGCACCACCAGGCAGGTCAGGCGCTCCGAGGCGTGCGCCGGGTATCCGGTCAGGTAGCGCAGGTCGGAGCCGGGGGTGAGCAGCAGGGCATCGAGACCGGCAGCGGCCGTGGCCCGCCGGGCGGCGGCGATCCGGTCCGGCGGGTACAGCTCCTCGATGCGCACCCCGCTAGCTTAACGGTCGTTCGGTCAACGGTGGGCCTCGTGCCGGCACCACCGGACCCCGGGCGACGACACCCGGCAGGCGCGTGCCGTACCGCACGCCGGGGGTCGGTGTGCCAGGCTGTCGGCGTGGCACACCGACCCCCGTTGCTTCTCATCGACGCACCCAGCCTCTACTTCCGGGCCTACTTCGGTATCCCCGAGTCGGCGGCCCGGACACCCGACGGTAGTCCGGTCAACGCGGCCCGGGGCTTCCTGGACATGCTCGCCTCGCTGATCCGCACCCGGCACCCGGACCGGATGGTCTGCGCCCTCGACCACGACTGGCGACCGGACTGGCGGGTGGCGCTGCTGCCGTCGTACAAGGCCCACCGGCTGGCCCCGGAGGGCGGTGAGGTGGTGCCGGACACGCTCACCCCGCAGATCCCGGTCATCCTGGACGTGCTCGCCGCCATCGGTATCCCCGCCCTGGGCGCCGCCGGCTACGAGGCCGACGATGTGCTCGGCACCCTGGCCACCACCCAGCCCGGCCCGGTCGAGGTCGTCTCCGGCGACCGTGACCTGTTCCAACTGGTCGACGACGCCCACCCGGTCCGGCTGCTGTACGTGGGGCGCGGCGTGGCGAACCTCGACGACTGTGACGACGCGGCCGTGCAGGCCCGGTACGGGGTGCCGGCCGACCGGTACGCCGACTTCGCCGCACTGCGCGGCGACCCCAGCGACGGGCTGCCCGGGGTGCCCGGCGTCGGCGAGAAGACCGCCGCCCGGCTGGTCACCCGGTACGGCGGGGTCGCCGAGATCGTCGCCGCCCTGGACGACCCGGACGCCGGTTTCGCCCCCGGGCTGCGTACCAAGCTCACCGCCGCCCGGGATTACCTGGCGGTCGCGCCGCAGGTCGTCCGGGTGGCCCGGGACGTCCCGCTATCGGAGCTGGACACCACGCTGCCGAAGGCGCCCGCCGACCCGGACCGGCTGTTGGTTCTGGCCGAGCAGTGGAACCTGGCCAGCCCGTGCCGGCGCCTGGTGGACGCGCTGGCCGGCTGACCGGCGCCTGCCGGCCGGTCCGGCGAAGGGTCGCGCGGTCCGGGGCTGCCCGTTGGTCGACAGCCGCAGCAGACCTCCGACTCGCCGCCTGTCGAGCTGCACCGTCTGCGCCAGCACACGGGGGGCCGACTGCCCCGCCGACATGACACCGGACACCCGCTGCGGCCCTGATCGGCCTCGACCACCGCTCTATGATCCACTCGGTTTCCTGGTAGTCGCGGTGTCAGCCCCGATCCGATAGCCCGACTTCCTGAAAACGGAGTGGATCGAGGAAGGTGTACCCGAACAGGGCGCGGCGGGCCGGTGCCGGTCAGGTCGCGGCGTGGTACGCCAGCACCCCCCGGTTGACCGCAGCGATCGCCTGCCGGGCGGTCTGCCGCAACTCGGTCGACACACCTCCGGAGTCGGCGAGCTGGCCGAGCAGGTCGACCACCTGCCGGGCCCAGCGGACGAAGTCGCCGGCCGGCATGTCACCGTCCAGGTTGTGCCCGCTGGCGAGTACCTTCGCCAGCACCTCGCCGCGCGCCCAGCGGTAGATCGGCCAGACGAAGCCGAGATCCGGCTCCCGGGTCACCTCCAGCCCCCGGGACGCCTCGTCGGACTCGATCTCGCTCCACAGCTTCAGGGTCGCGTCGACCGCGTCGGCGACCGGACCACGGGGTACCGACGCCCGCTCGTCGGCGTCCCGCCGGGCCTCGAAGACCAGCACCGACACCGCGGCGGCCAACTCGGCCGGGGAGAGACCGTCCCACACGCCACGGCGCAGGCACTCGGCCACCAGCAGGTCCGCCTCGCTCCAGATCCGGGCGAGCGTCCGCCCGGCGTCGGTGACCTCACTGTCGCCGGTCAGGTAGCCGCGCGCGGTGAGCAGGGCGCAGATCCGGTCGAAGGTACGGGCCAGCGAGCCGGTCCGGCCGGCCACCCGCTGACGGAGTTCCTCGGTGTCCCGCTCCAGCCGCCAGCGCCGCTCCGCCCAGCGGGCGTGCTCCTCCCGCTCGTTGCAGGCGTGGCACGGGTGCCGGCGCAGCTCCGAACGGAGCTGGATGAGCCGGTGGTCCTCCCCGGAACCGCGCGAACGCCCGCCGCGCCGGCCGGCGTGCCGGTCCAGGCCGGTGCCGGCGACCGCCGCCGCGAGATCCCGCCGGGCAGCCGGCGAACGGTGGTTGAAGTGCTTCGGCACCCGGATGCGGGCCAGCACCTCGGCCGGGGTGGTGAAATCCCCCGGGGTGACCCGACCGGCCCAGCGGTCCTGGGTGAGTACCAGCGGCCGGGGCTCACCGAACCCGCCGGTGCCCGGTTCGAGGACCACGGCGAGCCCGGCCCGCCGCCCGGAGGGCACCCGGATCACGTCACCGATCCGCAGCCGCTCCAGCGAGGCGACCGCGGCAGCCTTGCGCTGCGACTGCCCCTGCCGGGCCAGCGCACGCTCCCGGTCGGCGATCGCCACCCGCAACGCGAAGTACTCGTTGAAGTCGCCGTGGTGGCAGGCGGCCTCGGCGGCGTACGCCTCCATGGTCTCGGTGTTGCGCTGCACCTGGCGGGCCAGCCCGACCACCGACCGGTCCGCCTGGAACTGCGCGAACGACGACTCCAGCAGGGCGCGGGCCGGTTCGGCACCCACCGAGCCGACCAGGTTGACCGCCATGTTGTACGACGGGCGGAAGCTGGACCGCAGCGGGTAGGTACGCGTCGAGGCCAGCCCGGCGACGTGCCGCGGGTCGGTCTCCGGCGACCAGACCACCACCGCGTGGCCCTCGACGTCGATGCCCCGCCGGCCGGCCCGACCGGTGAGCTGGGTGTACTCCCCCGGGGTCAGGTCGACGTGCGCCTCGCCGTTGAACTTGACCAGCCGCTCCAGCACCACGCAGCGGGCCGGCATGTTGATGCCGAGCGCCAGGGTCTCGGTGGCGAAGACCGCCTTGACCAGGCCCCGGACGAACAGCTCCTCGACGACCTCCTTGAAGGCGGGGAGCATACCGGCGTGGTGGGCGGCGAGACCGCGCTCCAGCCCGTCGAGCCACTCCCAGTAGCCGAGCACGGCCAGGTCCTCGCCGGGTATGGCGGTCACCCGGGACTCGACCACCCGACGGATCTCGGTGCGCTCCTCGGGCGTGGTCAGCCGCAGCCCGGCGGCGAGGCACTGCTGCACGGCGGCGGCGCAACCGGCCCGGCTGAAGATGAACAGGATCGCCGGGAGCAGCCCCTCCCGGTCCAGCCGTTCGACGATGTCCGGGCGCAGCGGGCCGCGCCAGCGCGGCCCGCGCCGTCCCTGGCCGGGGCCCGCGCTGCGTCCCTCACCCAACTCCAGGCGGCGCAGCGTGTCCCGGGTGTAGCGCAGCAGCTCCGGGTGCACGTCGTGCTTACGGGCCGCGTCGGCGTCGTGGAACAGGTCGAACATCCGCTTACCGACCAGCATGTGCTGCCACAGCGGCACCGGCCGGTGCTCACTGACCACCACCTCGGTCTCACCCCGGACGGTGACCAGCCAGTCGGCGAACTCCTCGGCGTTGGAGACGGTGGCCGACAGCGACACCAGGGTCACCGAGGCGGGCAGGTGGATGATGACCTCCTCCCAGACCCCGCCCCGGAAGCGGTCGGCGAGGTAGTGCACCTCGTCCATCACCACGTACGCCAGGCCGGCCAGGGTCGCCGAGCCGGCGTAGAGCATGTTGCGCAGCACCTCGGTGGTCATCACCACCACCGGCGCGTCACCGTTGATCGCGTTGTCCCCGGTCAGCAGACCGACCCGTTCGGCGCCGTAGCGTTCCACCAGGTCGTGGTACTTCTGGTTGGACAGCGCCTTGATCGGGGTGGTGTAGAAGCACTTCCGCACCGGCGTACCCGGGCCGTCGGTCGCTCCTTCCACGCCAGCCGGTGCGCCCCGCAACGCCAGGTGCACGGCGAACTCACCGACCACCGTCTTACCGGCCCCGGTCGGCGCGCAAACCAGCACCCCGCTGCCCCGCTCCAGGGCCTGACAGGCCTCCCGCTGGAAATCGTCGAGATCGAACCCCAGGTCAAGGGCGAACTCGTCCAGCGCCGGGAACATGTTGGCCTGCGCGGCCCGGCGGCGCGCCGCGGCGTACCGCTCGGCGGGGCTCGACATGCCACCAAGATTAGTGCGTACCGGCCGGGTGCACGCGGCGAGGCCGTCGGACGGACCCGTCAGAGGAGGTCGGTAGGGTGCACCACGTGTCGGACCACACCGAACCGCCCATGCCCGGTACCCCCAGCGGCAGCCCCGGGACTGCCGACGAGGTGCCCCCGCGCCGGCCGGTCGACGCCGTGCTGCTCGACTTCCACGGCACCCTCGCCCAGGTGGAGACCCCACTGGACTGGGTTCTCGCCGCCGCCACGTCGTGCGGGATGGGCCTGGAGCGGGCCCGCGCCACCGCCCTCGCCGACCGGTTGCTCACCGCCGGGCGGGCCGGTGGCCCGCTGCCGGCGCGGGTACCGCCCCGGTTGGCCGAGGTCTGGGCGGACCGGGATCTCTACCCGCACGCCCACCGGGCCGCCTACACCGGCCTCGCCGAGACCGTGACCGGCACCGAGGACGGGCTGGCCGAGGCGCTGTACGAGCGGGTGCTGACCTCGGCCGGTTGGGTGCCGTACGCCGACACCGGCCCGGCGCTGCGGGCCCTGCGGGCCGCCGGTGTCCGGGTCGCGGTGGTCAGCAACATCGGCTTCGACATCCGGCCGATCTTCGCCGACTGGGGATTCGTCGACCTGATCGACGCCTACGCGCTGTCCTACGAGGTGGGGCGCTGCAAACCCGACCCGGGGATCTTCCTGCGCGCCTGCGGGATGCTGGGCGTGGACCCGGAACGCACCCTGATGGTCGGGGACACGCCGGCTGACGCGGGTGCGGTCCGGGCCGGCTGCGCGGCACTGGTGCTCCCGGCGGCCGAGGCGGGCCGGTCCAACGGTCTGACCGCCGTCCTCGACCTGGCGGTCGCCGGCGCCTGACCGGCCACCACTGACCGGGGGACCACCACCGGGCCGGCCGGTGTGGTGGGCGGGGCGGTTCAGCGCAGCAGGCGGACGGCGCCCGGCACGGCGGTCACCGTCAGCGGCAGCGCCGCGGTCCGCTCCCCGTCGGCGTACGCCACGATCTCCGGCCCGGACAGCTCCACCGTGCGGGCCCGGTAGGTCCGTACCAGCGGATGGTCGACGTGGCTGCCCCGGTAGATGCGCGGCTTGACCCGGATCAGCTCACGCCGGGTGAACCGGCCACCGACGATCACGTCGAGCAGCCCGTCGGTGGAGTCCGCCGCCGGGCAGATCCGCATGCCGCCGCCGTAGCTGGCGGTGTTGCCCACCGCGATGAGTACCGCGTCCACCTCCTGCGGTACCCCGTCCAGGACCAGGGTGTAGCGGCGCGGGCGGAGGCGGGCCAACTCCACCAGGATGGCCAGGTCGTAGCGGCGTGGGCCCCGGGGCCAGCGCATCCGGTTGGCCCGCTCGTTGACCACCGCGTCGAACCCGGCCGCGAGGACCGCGCCGTACCAACGTACGGCGCCGTCCGCTCCGGTCAGCCGGGCCAGGTCCACGCCCCGGGTACGCCCGGCGCGCAGCGCGGCGGTGACCGTGTCGACGGCGGCCAGCGGATCGAGCGGGTACCCGGTCTCCACGGCGAAGTCGTTGCCGGTGCCGGCCGGTACCGGGGCGAAGCCGACGGCGCGGCCCGCGACGGCCTGCAGGCCCAGGTGCACGGTGCCGTCCCCACCCACCGCGACCAGCGCGCCGGCTCCCTCGGCCACCGCCGCGTGGCAGGCCCGGACCGCGCCGTCGGGGGTGTCCGCGTCCAGCAACCGCAGCGGCCGGCCCCCCTCGGCGAGCCGCGCCAGCACCTGCGGCAGCAGGTCACGGTGCCGGCCCTTGCCGGCCGTCGGGTTGACCAGCACGGCCACCGGACCCGGCGGCAAAAGGAGGTGATCAGGGTCGGTCACGGCGAGCACCGTACCCGGCGCCGACGGTGCGGTGCATGCCCGGACGGTGCCGCCCGGAGTACCCGGACGGCACCGCCGGTCAGGTCATGTCGTCGAACTGCCGGGTGATCGGCTTCGGTGCCGCGACCGGCTCGGGCGCGGCCACCGGGGCGACCGTCTCGACGCGGTCGCCGGCCGTGACCGGCTCCGAATCGAGGTTCAGCGGGGAGACCTCGTCGTCGGCTACGCCGGCGTAGATCTCCTTGCCCCGGCCCTTGCGCCTGTCGTTGATGAACGCCACCCCGACGGCGGCGAAGTACAACGCGCAGAGGCAGATTGCCAGGGCGGTCATACCGAACGGGTCCGGGGTGGGGGTGACCACCGCGGAGAAGGCGAAGAAGACGAAGACCGCGATCCGCCACCAGCCCAGCAGCTTACGGGCGCTGGCGATGCCGACGAAGTTGAGCATCAGCACGATCAGCGGGAACTCGAACGCCACCCCGAACAGCAGGATCAGGTTGGTGACGAAGGAGATGTACCGGGTGATGTCCAGCGTCGTGCTGATGTCGGTGTCGGAGAGTTCCAGCAGGAACTCCAAACCCTTCGACGTCACGAAGAAGGCGAGCACCGCACCGGCGGCGAACAGCGGCGCGGCCAGCGCGGTGAACACGTACGCGTAGCGCCGTTCGTGCCGGTGCAGGCCCGGAGCGATGAACGCCCAGAGTTGGTAGAGCCAGACCGGAGCCGCCACGATCAGCCCGACCCAGAGGCCGATCTTCAGGTTGAGCAGGAACAGGTCGGCCGGACCGAGCTGCACGAAGTTGCACAGCCCGGTCGCCGGGTCCTTCGAGTTCGGCAGCGAGCAGTACGGCTGCTGAAGCAGCCTACGAACCGGACCGGCCAGCCAGATGCCCACGCCGAAGCCGACCAGGATGGCCAGCGAGGCGCGGAACAACCGGTCACGCAGCTCGCGGATGTGCTCGACGAGGGTCATCGACCCGTCGGCGGCCCGTTCGAAGCTGCTCGGCCCGCGCTTGCGCAGAGCGAAGCCCATCGGTGGTCGGGCCCCGGCTCAGTTGTCGCGGACGCGCTGCACCGGATCGACCGCCGGAGGCGCGGCCGGCTGCTGGGGGGCGGCGTACGGCTGCTGCTGGACGTTCTGCGGGGGCAGCGGCTGCCGGGCCGTCTGGGCGTCGGCCTTCTCGGCGAGGTCACGGTCGTCGTCGGCCAGGCTCTTGGTCTCGGCCTTGATGATCCGCAGCGAACGGCCCAGCGAGCGGGCCGCGTCCGGGAGCCGCTTCGCGCCGAAGAGCAGGATCAGCACGACCACGAGTACGGCGATGTGCCACGGCTTGAGGGCACCCATGGGAAGCTCCAGTCGCTCTGTGTCGTCTACGTCGGTGTCTCGGAGCCCATCGTACGTCCGTCGACGGCTTCCGCCACCCACCAGGCATCCGGGGATCATGCCTGGTCGGTGAAGTCTCGGCTAACGGCGCGCGTCCCGTCAACCCGTCACCGTGCGGTACTTCCTGCGCGAAACCGGGCTGGTCCGCGCAGGCAGTTGCAGATTTCGATCATTCCCCGCGCTTGGCCTTGATCACCGCGAGTCGCTGCGCCATCGTGTCGGCCTGCTCCTGAAGGGCGGTCACCCGCTGCTGGAGAGCCTCCGCGCCGACGGCCAACGACTCGGCCTGGGCCTGCCGCTGCTGGAGACCCAACGCCGCCCGGTGTAGGCCGGGCAGGCGCACCAGCACCGGCCGCACCGCCAGGGCGGGCACCACGAGCGCCGCCACCACCACCGCGAGAACGATCCACTTCACCACGGCGGCCAGCCTAGTGGGTGTCGACCGGCTCCGCCCGATCGGCGGTCGGCACGACGGTGGCGTACGCGTCGAGCGCCGCAGCCGCCCGGGCCCGCACCTGCTCGACCAGTTCCGGCGGGGAGACCACCGTGACGGTCGGCCCGAGCCCGAGCACGAACCGGCGGGCCCAGCCCAGATCGGTCACCCGCATCCAGACCAGCCACTGGTCGCCCTCGCCGCGCTCGACCCGCTCACAGGGGTAGTACTCGGTGATCCACCGCTCGCCACGACCGACCCGCAGCGTGATCAGCGGAAGATCCACCGACGGCCGGAACGCCCCCTCGGTCACGTCCTGCGGCTGGGCCTGCAGCGGCACCACGGCCGGGACGTCCAGCTCGGTGAAGGCGTCGATCCGGTCGGCCCGGAACAGGCGTACCGCCTCCGCCCGGCGGCACCAGGCCTCCAGGTAGGCCCGCCCACCGACCATCAGCATCCGCAACGGATCCACGGTCCGCTCGGTGGTCTCGTCCCGGGCCGCCGTGTAGTAGGTGATCCGCAGCGCCCGGCCCCGCTGCACCGCGGCCCGCAGCGCCTCGACCTGCGTCGAGTCGTCCGGCATCCGGACCGCCACCGGGGCGTCCGCCAGGTCACCGGCCGCGCTCTCGATCTTGGCCAGGGCACGCTCGACCGCGTCCCGGTTGTCCACCCCGGGCGTCTCGGCCAGCATCCGCAGCGCCACCACCAGCGCCAGCGCCTCGTCCTGGGTGAGCCGCAGCGGCCGGTCAATGCCCGCGTCGTAGGTGATGGTGACCCGGTCACCGTCGAACGCCATGTCGATCAGGTCACCCGGGCCGTACCCGGGCAGCCCGCAGACCCAGAGCAGCTCCAGATCCTCGCGTAGCTGCCGGTCGGTCACCCCCAGATCCCCGGCGGCCTCGGCCAGCTCGATACCCGGCCGGGCGAGCAGGTACGGCACCAGGTTCAGCAGCCGGGCCAACCGGTCGGCCGAGGTGCGCGACGCGGCGCGGGTCGCCGTCCTGGTCATGCCTGCCCTCCCGGAGTAGTGAGTTCCTCGTGGCGGGCGACGATCTCCTTCAACCGCTGGATGACCGCCTCCCGTACCTCCGGCGGGTCCAGAACCCGCACGTCGGGGCCGTACCCGACCAGTTGACCGGCGAGCGTCTCGGCGTCGGCGTACGGCAGCACCAGCCGGTCACCGTCCGGACCGGTACGCACCTCCCGCGCCCACCGGCGCAACCCGGCCGCCCGCCCCGGCGCCACCAGCACGGTGGCCCGACCGGAGCGCTCCACCGGCCCCGACCAACGGGCCACATGGCTGATCAGATCCACGTCGGCCGGCGGGGTGTACGCGCCCGGCTGGCCGACCGGCCGGACCACGCCGACCACCCGGGACAGCCGGAAGCACCGGGTAGCCGAACGATCCAGATCGTGCCCGACCACGTACCAGCGGCCCCGCCAGCAGACCACCCCCCACGGTTGCAGCCGGCGGCTGGTGGGGGTGTCGCCGTCCGGCGTCCGGTAGTCGAAGTGCACGGTACGGCGGTCCCGGGCGGCGGCGGTCAACGGTGCGAACGCCGGATCGACCGTCACCATCGGCTCCACCCCGAGGGTGGCCTGCGGGTCCACGTCGATCCCGGCGGCGCGGAGCTTGGCCAGCCCGGAGGAGGCCGCCGTGGCCAACCCGGCGTGCCGCCAGAGCCGCGCGGCGATCCCGACCGCGGCCGCCTCGTCCGGCTCCAGCGGGATGTCCGGCAACGCGTACTCACGGTGCGCGATCCGGTAGCCCGGCTCGGTGTCGAACACGCTGGCCGTGCCGGTCTCCAGGGGCACCCCGAGTTCCCGCAGCTCGGCCTTGTCCCGCTCGAACTTGCGCTGGAACGCCTCGTGGTCCCGGGCGTCACTCGGATCGTGCTCGTATCCGGGCACGGTGGCGGCGATCTGCGCGGCGGTCAGGAACCGTCGCGTGGAGAGCAGGCAGATCACCAGGTTGACCAGGCGTTCGGTGCGGGTCCGCGACACCTGCAAGACGCTAGCAGCCCACCCGTTCGGGTCGTGCACCCACGCGGGGCGTGGCGCGCGAAGCAGGTCGGCAGTCTGCCGCCCGGACCACCCGGTCGCAGGGTGACCTGGTGTCCGAGGGACGGGAAACGAACGCCGAGAGCCGGCACGGTGATCGTGGCCGGTGGCGCGAACCTCGCCATCGCCGCCGCCAAGCTCGTCGCCGGGACGATCTCCGGCTCGGCGGCGATGCTCTCCGAGGCGGCCCACTCACAGGCCGACACCACCACCGAGGTGCTGCTCCACACCGCGCTACGCCGGGGCGCCCGGCCCGCCGACAGCCAGCACCGCGGCCCCCACGGCACCGGGCGTCGACGACGCGGTTACCGTGCCGGGCATGGTGCGATGGCGGTCCGGCACGGTCACGACGGTACGGCGGCGATGGCCCGGCGCGGTGGAACTGGAGGTCACCCTCGGCGACGGGGGCAGCATGCGGGCGCTGGCCTACCCCGCGCTGGTCGGTGAGCCGGAGCCGGGCGACCTGGTGCTGCTCAACGCCTCGGCCCTGCTGATGGGGCTGGGCACCGGCGGGTACGCCCTGGTGGTGGCGCTGCCGGACCGGCTGCCGGCGGACCCGCCCGACGCGGTCGACACCCGGGACGCCGGGCATCTGGTCAAGGCCCGGTACACCCCGCTGCAACCGATCCTGCTCGGCGTCGACGAGGACGCCTCACCGCACCGGGCCGCCCTGGTAGACGCCGACGACCTGGCCGGGATGCCGGTGGTCACCGCCGACCTGCACTCGGCGCTGCCGGCAATCCTGGCCGGGATCCGCGCCGAGGCGCCCACCGCGCGGGTGGCGTACCTGCTGACCGACGGCGGCGCCCTGCCAGCCTGGTTCTCCCGGACCCTGGCCGGGCTGCGCGCCGACCTGGCCGGCACGGTCAGCGTCGGTCAGGCCTTCGGCGGAGACCTGGAGGCGACGAACCTGCACAGCGGCCTGCTCGCCGCCCGGCACGTGCTCGACGCCGAGGTGGCGATCGTGGCCCAGGGACCGGGCAACCTCGGCACCGGTACCCGGTGGGGTTTCTCCGGGGTGGCCGTCGGCGAGGCGGTCAACGCGATCGCCACGCTGGGCGGTCGCCCGGTCGGCTCGCTGCGGATCTCGGACGCCGACCCCCGTCCCCGGCACCGGGGGCTGTCCCACCACAGCGCCACCGCGTACGGGCGGGTCGCACTCGTCCCGGCCGACCTGGTGCTGCCGGACGGGCTGGAGCCGGGGTTGGCCGCCGAGGTGGCGGCGGCGGTGGCTCCTCTGGCCATCCGGCACCGGATCGTGACCGTGTCGACCGAGGGGCTCGACGCGGCGCTGCGGGCCAGCCCGGTGCCGCTGTCGACGATGGGGCGGGGGCTGGACGCCGACCACGCCTACTTCCTGGCCGCCGCAGCCGCCGGCCGGCACGCCGCCCGGCTCGGTATGAGCAGCTAAGTGGTCCGCGCCGTAAGTTCTTCGGGGGTTGACTGGCCGGGGTTTGGGTGCAGTCGTGGTCA
>NZ_JBAKHU010000036.1:0-67845 GCF_036906895.1 Micromonospora sp. CPCC 206060 | reverse complement strand
ATCGTGCACACCTACATCGGTGACCTGGTGGTCACCCTGGTCGCCCCGGACGGCAGCACCTACACGCTGCACAACCGGACCGGCGGCAGCACCGACAACATCAACCAGACGTACACCGTGAACCTCTCCAGCGAGGTCCGCAACGGCACCTGGACCCTCCGGGTACAGGACGCAGCCGCCGGTGACGTCGGGTACATCGACAACTGGACGCTGGCCCTCTAGTCGTCCAGCCTCTAGCGGACGCGCCGCATCTGCGAGAGGTTAGGAAGGGCCCCTTCTACAACCGAAAACGATAAAGAGCGTCCGGCAGTAGGGCGGTGGTGGCCGCAGCCCCGCCAGTCCTACTGCCGGGCGCTCTGGAGGGGCCCTTCCTTACAGGAGGTCGGTGGTGGCTGACCGGTGGCTCGCGCTGGAACACGGGGCTGACCCGGCGGAACGGATCGCGCAGGTGGGTGCGGCGTACGAGACGTTCCTCCGGGAGGGCACCGCACCGGACCCGGTGCGTGAGGTGGTGGCCCGGTCGTGGCGGCGCGCGGTCGGCGCCCGGCTCGACCCGGAGACCATGCCTCCGGTCGAGCTGACCGACGACGCGCTGGACAGCTACCGGGCCTCCCACCCGCTGGCCCGGGTACTGCCCCTGTTCCGGGACCTGCTCGGCAGCGTCGCCGAGGACGGGGCCCACCTGATGGCGGTCTGCGACGCGTACGGGCGGCTGCTCTGGGTGGAGGGACACCCGGGGGTGCTACGGCGGGCCGAGCAGATGAACTTCGTGCCCGGGGCCCGCTGGGACGAGACCCACGCCGGCACCAACGCACCGGGTACCGCGCTCGCCGTCGACCACGGCGTGCAGATCTTCGCCACCGAACACTTCAGCCGGCCGGTGCAGCGCTGGACCTGCGCCGCCGCGCCGATCCACGACCCGCTTTCCGGGCGGCTGCTCGGCGCCGTCGACATCACCGGCGGGGACCAGCTCGCCAACCCGCAGAGCCTGGCCCTGGTCCGGGCCACCGCCCGGGCCGCCGAGGCGTACCTGGCCGGACCGGTCGACCCGGACGTGCTGATGGTCGGCGCGCTCGGCCGGGACGAGGCGGAGCTGCGGATCGCCGGCCGCCGCGTCCGGCTCGGCCGCCGGCACAGTGAGCTGCTGGTACTGCTGCTGGACCATCCGGAGGGCCGCACCGGGGAGCAGCTCGGGCTGGACCTCTACGGCGACGACCGGGTACACCCGGTCACCCTGCGCGCCGAACTGTCCCGGCTGCGCCGGATCCTCGGCCCGGAGCTGCTCGACTCCCGCCCCTACCGGCTGCGCGGCACGGTGCGCGCGGACTTCCGCACCGTGCTGGACCGGCTGGAGCTGGGCGATCCGGCGGGCGCGCTCGGGGCGTACCCGGGTCCGTTGCTGCCCGGCTCGGACGCGCCGGGCGTGGCGCGACTGCGCCGGCTGGTCGACGGGCAGCTACGCGCGGCCGTGCTGGCCGGCGCGGACCCGGCGTTGCTCGCGGCCTGGACCGCGACGCCGACCGGCGCCGACGACCTCGCCGCCTGGGAGGCCCTGGCGCGGGCCCTGCCGCCGGGCGCGCCCCGCCGGCCGCTCGCCGTCGCGCGGGTCCGCCAGCTCACCCAGGAGTACGCGGTACCGCGCGCAACCTTTTCGCAACGTCCCGGAAACTAGCGTGACCGCCGTCACCTCACCAACGACGGCGGAGGCAAGCCATGACGCGTTACTCGGCACCCGAGGTCTACCAGTCCCGCTACGACCATTTCATCGGCGGTGAGTACGTCAAGCCGCACCACGGCCGGTACTTCGAGAACGTCACCCCGGTCACCGGCCAGCCGTTCTGCGAGGTGGCCCGGGGTACCGCCGAGGACGTCGAGCGGGCGTTGGACGCGGCGCACGGCGCCGCCGATTCCTGGGGGCGTACCCCGGTAGCCGAGCGGGCGCTCATCCTGAACCGGATCGCCGACCGGATGGAGGAGCACCTGGAGTCCCTCGCGGTCGCCGAGACCTGGGAGAACGGCAAGCCGGTACGGGAGACCCTGGCCGCCGACATCCCGCTGGCCATCGACCACTTCCGGTACTTCGCGGGGGCGATCCGGGCCCAGGAGGGCTCGCTCGGCGAGTTGGACGACGACACGGTCGCCTACCACTTCCACGAGCCGCTCGGCGTGGTCGCCCAGATCATCCCGTGGAACTTCCCGATCCTGATGGCCACCTGGAAGCTCGCCCCCGCGCTGGCCGCCGGGAACGCGGTGGTACTCAAACCGGCCGAGCAGACCCCGGCCTCGATCCACTACTGGCTCTCCCTGGTGGCCGACCTGCTGCCGCCGGGCGTGGTCAACATCGTCAACGGGTTCGGGGTGGAGGCCGGCAAGCCGCTCGCCTCGTCGCCCCGGGTGGCCAAGGTGGCGTTCACCGGCGAGACCACCACCGGGCGACTGATCATGCAGTACGCCAGCGAGAACATCAGACCGGTCACGCTGGAACTGGGTGGCAAGAGCCCGAACATCTTTTTCGACGACGTCAGCGCGGCCCGGGACGACTTCTTTGACAAGGCGCTGGAGGGCTTCACCATGTTCGCCCTCAACCAGGGCGAGGTCTGTACCTGCCCGTCCCGGGCGCTGATCCAGCAGGGCCACTACGCCGACTTCCTGGCCGCTGCGGTGGACCGGACGAAGGCCGTGGTGCAGGGGCACCCGCTGGACACCGACACGATGATCGGCGCGCAGGCCTCCAACGACCAGTTGGAGAAGATCCTGTCCTACCTGGACATCGGTCGCCAGGAGGGCGCGAAGGTGCTGACCGGCGGCGAGCGCGCCGACCTGGGCGGCGAACTCTCCGGCGGGTACTACGTCCAACCGACCATCTTCGAGGGCGACAACTCGATGCGGATCTTCCAGGAGGAGATCTTCGGTCCGGTGGTCTCAGTGACCTCGTTCGCAGATCTCTCCGACGCCGTCAAGATCGCCAACGACACGCTGTACGGGCTGGGCGCCGGTGTCTGGACCCGGGACATGAACACCGCGTACCGGGCGGGGCGGGCGATCCAGGCCGGGCGGGTCTGGACCAACTGCTACCACGCGTACCCGGCGCACGCCGCGTTCGGCGGGTACAAGCAGTCCGGCATCGGCCGGGAGAACCACAAGATGATGCTGGAGCACTACCAGCAGACCAAGAACCTGCTGGTCAGCTACTCCCCCAAGAAGCTCGGCTTCTTCTGATGGCGGCACCCGTCGCAGCCGTCTCGGTGACGCCTGCGGCGGCCGGGTTGATCCGGTCGCTGCGGGCGGCACACGGGCCGCTGATGTTCCACCAGTCGGGTGGCTGCTGTGACGGCAGCGCACCGATGTGCTTCCCGGCCGGCGAGTTCCGTACCGGCGCCTCGGACGTGCTGCTCGCCGCCCTGGACATCGACGGGGTACCGGAGCCGGTGGAGTTCTGGATGTCGGCGGCCCAGTGGGAGTTGTGGCGGCACACCCGGTTGACCATCGACGTGGTCCCCGGCCGGGGCAGCGGCTTCTCCCTGGAGGCCCCGGAGGGCGTCCGTTTCCTGATCCGCTCCCACCTCGCCGACGGGTAAGGAAGCGCCTGCGCGGAGGGGCCGGGGGCCAGCGGATTCGTGCAGGTACGTGCGGCAGACAGCCGGCTCGATGACGACGGTCACCGGGTGGCCGGCATAAGCCACCCACGCAGGGCGAGGCGACTGTCACTCACCTCGTCTCGGCCAGGTAGGGCCAGCGACAATCAGTCCTCGACCGTTCGGCGCGAGGCAAGCGGATGCCAGAAACGGTGGCGGCTCCCGGGGGTGCATGTTGCCCGGAAGGCGTGATACCTGAGAGTCATCATGATGACTCTCAGGTATCACGCTAAACCGGCTGTTGGCCTCGGCTTCCCGGGCGGTTCGCAGACACTCCACATCGACCGTCGGCAGACCATCGTGCCCTGCCCATGGCCCACCTGCTGATCACCCGGGCAACCGACCACCTGGGTCGTCCCGCCAGGCACCGCCGACTGATCAGCCGACCGCCGCGCCGCTCCTCGCCGATGCTGCGCGTGCCGGCACCCTCGTCTCAGCCCTGCCGCCGGGCCGGTCGTGACGTGCCGGGACGCCTTCACCCGGGCTCGGCAACAGGGACAGGTCAGGGACCGTGTCAGGCAGTCGCCCGCAGCCAGCCGCAGGGATCAACAACCAGGCCTTCTTTCTAAACATTGATAAATTTGATTACAGTAAATCATCTATCGCATTAGCATTAATTTGAGAATGCGATTGATCGAATGCGGCAAACGGGGGGAGTTGATCCACGCCGCCGTTTCCGATCCTGGGATACCCAGCATGGCACCGGATCCGCAGCTCACAGCGGCGACCCAGCGCCCGGATCGACCCTACGCCCACCACGCCAACCGAGCCAGAAACTGCGCCGCTGCACCGTGACCAGCGCCACGAGCGTCGATCGACATCATGCCCGGAGGTATATTCCCGTGCCCACCCTCGCCGTTGTCGGACTCGGTTACGTCGGCCTGCCCATCGCCGTCGAGGCGCACCGCGCCGGGCTTTCGGTACACGGCTACGACACCAGTCAGGCGGTCGTCGACGGGCTCCGTGCCGGCCGGTCCCATGTCGGGGACATCTCCGACGACGACGTGGCCGCACTGCTCGCCGCCGGCTTCGCGCCGAGCACCGACGAGACCGTCCTCGACGGCGCCGACATCGTCACGGTCTGCGTCGCCACCCCGCTGACCGTGCAGGGTGTGCCCGACCTCGGCGACGTGCGGACGGCCGCCAGGACGGTCGGCCGGCACCTGTCCCGGGGCAGCCTGGTGGTGCTCGAATCGACGACCTACCCCGGTACCACCGACGGCGTCTTCGCCCCGATCATCGCCGAGGCGTCCGGGCTCAAACCCGGGGTTGACTTCCACGTCGCGTTCTCCCCGGAGCGCATCGACACCGGCAATCCCGCCTACAACCTGCGCAACACCCCGAAGGTGGTCGGTGGGCTGACCGAGGCGTGCTCGGTCGTGGCGACGGAGTTCTACCGCCGTCTCTGCGACGAGGTGGTCGTCGCGACATCCAGCCGGGAGGCCGAGATGTCCAAGCTGATCGAGAACACCTACCGGTTCGTCAATATCGCCCTGGTCAACGAGTTCGCCACCGCGGCCAGCGCCCTCGGCGTCGATCTCTGGAACGCCATCGGGTGCGCCGCCTCCAAGCCCTTCGGTTTCCAGGCGTTCTATCCCGGACCGGGCCTTGGCGGTCACTGCATCCCGAGCGATCCGGTGTACCTGGCCTACCAGAGCCGCTCCGTGGGACGCCCGCTGCAACTGGTGGAGATGGCCCGGACCGTCAACGACGGGATGCCGGCGCACGTGGTCGCCCGGACCCGGCAGCTCCTGCACGAGGCCGGCCGGACCACCGAGGGCGCCCGCGTGCTGCTCGCCGGCGTCTCCTACAAGCGGGACAGCGCCGACGTGACCATCACCCCGGCCGAGCCGATCGCCCGGCTGCTGCGGGCCGCCGGGGCGACGGTCTGCTACAGCGACCCGCAGGTACCGGCCTGGTCGGTCGACGGCGAGCCGGTCCCGTACGAGCCGGACCTGGGTGCGGCCGCCGGGCGGGCCGACCTCACCATCCTGCTCCAGGACCACAGCGGATTCGACCTCGACGCCCTGCCGTCGCAGGCCCGGCTCCTGCTGGACACGCGTGGTCGGCTCCGGCACGCCCACGTACCCACGCTCTGGTGACGGTCCACCCGACCGGTCCCAGTCAACGGCACACCACCCATCCACGGGACAAGCCCACGGGGAGGAAACAACATGCGCGCAGTCGTCACCGGTGGCAGCGGATTCCTGGGTAGCACCATCGCCCGGTATCTCCTCGAAGAGGGACACGAGGTCACCATCCTCGACCGGGTCACCCCCGGCACGAAGGGGCTCCCGGTGGACGCGCCCTTCGTGCAGGGCGACATCCGGGACCGGGACCTGCTCGACCGGGTCTTCCAGGGGGCCGACGAGGTCTACCACCTCGCCGGGGTCCTGGGCACCGCCGAACTCCAGGAGAGTGTCCGGGACGCGGTCGACATCAACGTCTCCGGCACGGTGAACGTCTTCGAGGCGGCCACCGCGCTGGGGGTTCCCCGACTCTTCTACCCCGGCAAGCCCAACGTCTGGCTCAACACGTACACCATCACCAAGGACGCTGCCGAGCAGTTCGGCCGGATGTTCAACGGCTCCGGAGGCACCCGGATCTGTTCCCTGCGGTACTTCAACGCGTACGGCCCGGGCCAGTCCCTGCTTCCCATCCGCAAGATCATCCCGGCGTTCGCGGTACAGGCCGTCCGGGGGCTGCCGCTGGAGGTCTTCGGCGACGGGGAGCAGATCGTCGACATGATCTACTCGTACGACATCGCCGCGCTCACCGTGCGGTTCACCCGGACCGAACGGACCGACGTCGTCCCGGACTGCGGTACCGGGGTACAGATGAGCGTCAACGACGTGGCCCGGTCGGTCAACGAGTACTTCGGCAACCAGGCCGGCATCCGGCACCTGCCGATGCGGCCCGGGGAGACGCCGAACACCGTCCTGACCGCGGACACCACCGCCCTCACCGGGATCCTCGGTGACCTCGCGGTCGCACCGTACGAGTCGTCGCTGGCGTCGACCCTCGACTGGTACGCCAAGCTCCCGCCGGAGCTGCACGACAAGACGATCGCCTTCTACGGCTGGGCCTGACATGCCGGTCCCCCCGACCGCACGACGGGTCCTGGTCACCGGCGGCGCCGGGTTCATCGGGTCGAACCTGGTGCACCGGCTGGACCGGGCCGGCTGGCACACGGTGGTGCTGGACGACTTCTCCACCGGTCGGCCGGAGAACCTGGCCGGCAGCCGCGCCGAGGTGATCAACGGCTCCGTCGGCGACCCCGCCGCGCTGGCCCGCGCCCTCGACGGTGTCAGCGCGGCGGTGCACCTGGCCGCCGAGACGTCCGTACTCCGGTCGATGGCCGAACCGATCGGTTGCCACGACCGCAACGTGACCGCCAGCCTCCACCTGCTGGAGGAGGCCTGCCGCCGGGACGTGCACGTGGTGCTCGCCTCCTCGGCGGCGGTGTACGGCGACCGGGAACAGCTACCGCTCCGGGAGGACTCGCCCACCACGCCGGTGAGCCCGTACGGTGCGAGCAAACTGGCGATGGAGCAGTACGGGAACCTCTACGCCACCACCTTCCGCACCCGGGTACTGACGTTGCGGTTCTTCAACGTCTTCGGCCCCCACCAGGACGCACACGGCGCCTGTCCGGTGGTGCCCCGGTTCGTGCAGGCGGTCCTCCGGGGTGAACCGGTGACGATGTTCGGCACCGGCAAGCAGTCCCGGGACTTCGTACCGGTGTCGTTCGTGACCCGGGTCATCCACCGGGCGATCGAGGAGGGACTGACCGCGCCGGGGCCGGTCAACGTGGGTTCGGGCACGGCCACCCCCATCCACCGGCTCGCCGAACTGGTACAGGAGGTGACCGGCCGCGCGGTGCCGGTCGTGCACCTACCCGAACGCCCGGGTGAGATCCACGAGTCGTACGCGGACGTGTCCCTGCTGCACCGGCTGCTCCCGGGGCTCGCCCGGATCTCCCTGCGCCGCGAACTCCAGGCCACGACGAGATGGCTGGACGCGCAGTCCCGGAGGTCCCCCGCCCTCTCCTGCCACCCGTAGGCCCGACCCGCCACGAGGAGGACCAGTTGAAGATCACCGTGGTCGTCGGAATCCGCCCGCACTTCCCGAAGCTGGCCGCGCTCTACCCGGCACTGACCGCCCACCACCAGGTCGAGATCATCCACACCGGACAGCACTTCGACCATGCCCTCTCCGGTGGACTGCTCGACGAGTTCGGACTCCCCCGCCCGGCCCACCAGTTCGCCATCGGCGGGGGCGGCCACGCCGAACAGACGGCCCGGGGCCTGTTGGCCCTGGACCCGGTGCTGGGGGCCGCGCCGCCGGACCTGGTCCTGGTCATCGGGGACGGGAACAGCACCCTGGTCGGCGCGTTGGCGGCGGCGAAGCGGAGCATCCCGGTGGCCCACGTCGAGGCCGGGCTGCGCAGCCACGAGCCGGACCTGCCGGAGGAGGTGAACCGGCGGATCATCGACGCCGTCACCAGCCTGCACCTCTGCCCCACCGAACAGGCGGTACGCACCCTCGACGGGGAGGGCGTGCGGGGTTCGGCGTTCTTCGTGGGTGACCTGCTGCTGGACACCCTCGACCAGCGTCGGGAGGCGGTGGCGGAGCGCCTGGCGGCCTGGCGGTCGGCGCTACCGGAACTCAAGGAGGCCGCACTGGTCACCTTCCACCGCAGCGGCACCCTCCGGGACCCGGCGGCCCTGGCCGACGTGGTGGACGGCGTACGACGGATGCCGTGCCCGGTGGTCTGCGTGCTGCACCCCGGCACGGAGAAGGCGTTGACCGCGACCGGGCTCATCGGCGCCCTACGCGCCGCCGACCACGTCCGGCTGCTGCCGGCCCAGCCGCACACCGACCTGCTCGCCCTGACCGCAGGGGTCGACCGGGTGTTCACCGACTCCAACGGGGTACAGCGGGAGGCGCTCTTCCTCGGCACGCCCTGCTTCATCCTGCGCCCCGCCACGGAGTACCCGGAGACCCTGGAGTTCGGTGCCGGCGAGCTGGTCGGTACGGACCCGGAGCGGATCGTGGCCGCCGCGCGGACCGTGCTGCGGCCGGTGGATCCGGTACGGCTCCGGTCCGCGTTCGGCGACGGTCGGGCCGCAGCCCGGATCGCGGACGCGGTGACGACCTGGGCCGCGACCCGGAAGCCGGCCCGATGACCCTGCACCCGCGGGCGCGGGCCGCCGTGGCCGGGCGGCACCGGACCGTCCTGTCGGACCGTACCCTCGCCCGGGTCCGCCGCGAGGTGGACGGGGTGACCGCGACGGTGGCCGGTCCGGCGCCACCGGTGCCGGTGACCGAGGTGGACGCCGGTGGCGTACCCGGCCGGCTCTACCTGCCGCAGCCGGCCGGGTCGGCGCCGTTGCCCGTCCTGGTCTATCTGCACGGCGGCGGGTGGACCACGGGCAGTGCGGCCGGGTGGGACACCCCCTGCCGACGGATCGCCCTGGTCTCCGGGTGGGCGGTGCTGTCCCTGGACTACCGGCTGGCGCCGGAGCACCCGTACCCGGCAGCCGTGGACGACGTCGACGCGGCGCTGGCCTGGCTGCGTGGCCCGGCGGCCCGGTACGGGGTCGACTGCGGGCAGGTGGCGGTCGGCGGTGACAGCGCCGGGGCGTACCTCGCCACCGTGGCCGCCCGGCGGGCCCGTGACCGCGACGCCCCGCTGGTCTGCCAGATCCTGGTGTACCCGGCACTCGACCCCGGGATGTCGTCACCGTCGTACACCACGATGGACCGGTACATGTTAGACAGGACGGAGATGGAGTACTTCTGGACTTCCTTCCTCCCCGGGCCGGTGGACCGTACCGACCCGGCGGTGGCGCCGATGCGGGCGGACCTCACCGGACTCCCCCCGGCTCTGGTGCTCACCGCCGAGTACGACGTGCTCCGCGACGAGGGCGAGTCCTACGCCATGCTGCTGGCCGAGGCCGGTGTCCCGGTCACCGCCACCCGGTACTGCGGGATGGTGCACGGCTTCTTCCGGCGGTCCGCCCTCTACGACGCGGCGGCCGGCGCGGCCGACCAGGTGGGCGGTTTCCTCCGCGGTTGGTCCACCGTGCCCTCGGTACCCGCGACCGTGCCCCCGGGTCCCGCGACCGATCCGGTCCCGGCGACCGTGCCCACCCGCTCCGCACTCCATCGGAAAGGTGCCCCGTGATGGCCAGCCGGAACCTCGACACCCCATCGGCACCGGCCGCGATCCGGCGTTGGGTCGACATCCAGCCCGACGCGCCGGCCCTGGTGCACGGCGGAGGCACGGTCAGCTACGCCGAGCTGTGGTCGGCGGCCCGGGGCTGGGCGGGCGCGTTGCGTCCACTGCTGACCGGTACCGCCGGCACCGGGGCCCGGCCCACCGGTCCATCCGATCCCGGTCCGGCCCCGGTGGTGGGGGTGCTCGCCGACCGGGGGCCGCTCGTCCCGACCGGGCAACTCGCCGCCTGGCTCGCCGGTGCCGGCTATCTGCCGCTGGATCCGGCGGTACCGCCCGGCCGGCTGGCCTCGGTCATCGCCCGGGCCGACTGCCGGGTCGTCATCACCACCGACGCCCTGCGTACCCTGCTGCCGCCCGGCGTGACCGCGCTGACCGCACCGGCTGACCCGGTCGGTTCTGTCGACCCGGTCGACCTGGTTCCGGCCGACGCCGCCGGTCTGGCCTACGTCATCTACACCTCCGGCTCGACGGGCGAACCCAAGGGGGTCGAGGTCGGACACCACAGCCTCGCCCTGCTGCTGCGGTGGTACCGGGACTTCTTCCAGCTCGGCCCGGGCGGCCGGACGTCGATGCTCTGCAACCTGGGCTTCGACGGTCTCGTGGTGGATGTCTGGGGTGCGCTCTACGCCGGTGCCGCCGTGGCGATACCCGAGCAGTCCGTGGTCACCAGCCCGGAACGGATCGCCGGTTTCCTGGCCGACTACGGGGTCACCCACACCAACATGCCCACCCCGATGCTGGAACGGTTCCTCGGTGCCGGCCAGCGCCCCGGCCGGGTACGCACCGTGGAAACCGGCGGGGATCTGCTCCGTACCTGGCCCGGGCCGGACTTCCCGGCTCCGGTGTTCAACACCTACGGCCCGACCGAGGGCACGGTCCAGGTGACCGCCGGCGGGGATCTGCGTACCGTCGTCGACCGGGAACGGCTGCCCACCCTGGGCCGTCCGCTACCGGACGCCGAGGTGTACCTGGTCGGCCCGGACGGCAGCGTCGTCACCACCCCGGGCGACGAGGGTGAGGTGGTCATCGGTGGTCCGATGCTGGCCCTGGGGTACCGGGGCGACGCCGAGCTGACCGCCCGGGTGTTCCGCGCCGACGGCCCAGGCGGCGGGCGGGTCTACCACACCGGGGACATCTGCCGCTGGACCGAGGACGGCGAGCTGGAGTTCCTCGGCCGCCGCGACCAGCAGATCAAGATCCGGGGGTACCGGGTGGAACTGGGCGAGATAGAACAGCGCATCCTGCGGTACCCCGGGGTCCGGATGGTGGCGGTGGTGCCCGCCGGGGACGGTCGCCTCGCCGCCTGGGCCGAGGGTGACGGGGACCCGGCGGCGATCCTCGCCGATCTCGGCACGGTCCTGCCCGACTACATGGTGCCGGAGCGACTGGTCTTCGTGTCCGGGCTACCGGTGACCAGCAACGGCAAGGTCGACCGCCGGAAGCTGGCGGTGACCACGGCGACCGCGACCACCGCCGGTTGAGACGGGGACCGGATGGACACCGGCACCGGAGCACGGGGGCGCCTGGCCCGTACCGTCGAGGCACTGGGTCTGCCGCACGACCGGCAGGCCCTCCGGTACGGGGTGGGCGCGCTGATCAACGCCGTCGGCACCGGGCTGTTCTACCCGTTCTCCCTGCTCTACTTCCACGACCGGCTCGACATGCCGCTCGGGTTGATCGGCATCGCCCTGAGCATCGCGACAGCGGCCAGCCTGATCGGGGTGGCCGGAGCCGGGCGGTTGGTGGACCGGCTCGGTGCCCGGCCGGTCCTGGTGGCGGCCTCGGTGCTGCGTGGCGGCGCGTACCTCGGTTTCGTCTTCGTCGCGTCGCTCCCCGCCTTCGTGGTCTGCGCCCTCATCGACGCGCTCTGCATGCGGGTCGGCCAGCTCGCCGAACAGGCCGCGATCGCCGAGACGGCGGAGCCCCGCGAGCAGAGCCGTTGGTACGCGCTCTCCCGCACCACGCTCAACGCCGGCATCGGTGGCGGCGCCCTGCTCGCCGGTCTCCTGGTCAGCACCACCGACACCTACCTCCCCCTGCTCATCGGCAACGCGGTCAGCTTCTTCGTGGCCGCGGTCCTCTACGCCGGCCTCCGGTCGCGGACGGTGGTCGGGACCGAGCCACCCGGGCGGCTCACCGGATCGGCTCTCCGGGACCGGCTCTTCCTGCTGGTCGCCGGCGCGAACGCGGTGCTCTGGCTCTGTGCGCTGATGGTCGACATCGGTCTGCCGGTCTTCCTGGTCGAGTTCGCCGATGCCCCGGCCTGGCTGGTCGGCCTAGTCTTCGGCCTGAACACCGCTCTGGTCATCCTGATCGAGCTACCGCTCACCAAGCGCACCAACCACCGGCCCCGGCTGACCGTGGTGGCCTGGGGCGCGTTGTGCCATCTGGTGGCGTTCGCCCTGCTGCTCCCGCTGCTCGCGGTGGAGACCACGCTGCTGGTGACCCTACTGGTGGTCGGTATCGTGGCGTTGACCCTCGGTGAGGTGCTGACCGCGGTGGCCGCCACCGTGGCCATAACCGCCCTGGCACCCGCCGCCCGCCGGGGCGGCTACCTCGCCGTCAGCCACCTGATGATGGGGTTGGCCAGTGCCGGCGCACCGATGCTGATCACCGGCACCCTGGCGGTGTCCCCGCTGCTGACCTGGATCGTGGCGGGCGTGCTCTCGGCGCTGGTGGCGGCGGCGATGTTCGCCGTCTCCCGCCGGGTCCAGCACCGTATCGACACAGCCGGTCCCGGGCCGGCCCAGCCGGCAGACGGGCCGACGCAGCCGGCAGACGGGCCGGGCGCCGCCCCCGCCGTCCCTGACGACGCCCCGGCCCAGGCGGCTCCACGATGACCGGACCGTTGCGGGTGACCACGCTGGACCCGCTCCCGGACCGGGCGGACTGGGACAGGCTGCGGGACGGGGGCAGCTACTACTCCGCCCTTCCCTGGTTACGGTGCAGTTCCCGGATGACCGGTGGCCCGGTGGGCGCGGTAGAGGTCCGGGAGGGTGACCGGGTGGTGGCCGTCGCCCCGTACTGGATCACGACCGGGCGGGAGAATCCGTGGCGTACCCCGACGAAGGTGCTGGCACCGGTCGCCCTGTCCGGCGACCGGTTCCTGATCGCCGGCACCAGCACCGGATACGTGAGCGAGGTGCCGGCCGTCGACGCGGAGTACCGACGCCGGGCCGTCCCGCTGATCATCGACGCGCTGCAAAAGCAGGCCGCTGACCACGGAGTGGACGGCTGCCTGGCGCTCTACGCCCGGACGGAGCTGGTTGAGGAGTACCGCCGGATCCTGCCCGACCGGACACCGGTGCTGCTGGACGCCGAGGCGGTCCAGCCGGTACCGGCCACCTTCGACGCGTACCCGGCCGGGGTGTCCGCTGCGCGGCGTCGCCGGGTCCGGGCCGAGTGGCGGCGGTTCGAGCAGGCCGGGTACGCACTCGGCGTGGAACGGCTCGCGGACTGCCGGGACGAGTTCGTCCCGCTGTACCGGCAGTTGGAACGCCGGCACGGCACCGAACTGGATACCGACGAGCTGCACCGGGTCCTCAGCGAGATGGCGCGGACCTGCGGGGACGCGGATCGGGTCTTCACCGCGCGCCGTGCCGGGCGACTGGTCGCGGCCTGTCTCTGCTATGTCGACGGGCGACAACTGATCGCCCGGATGTTCGCTGTCGACTACTCCGCCACCGCAGACGCGTTCGAGTACTTCGGTGTCACGTACTACCTTCCCATGCGGTACGCCATCGCCCACGGCTACCGGTGGCTGAGCCTCGGCACCGGCACCTTCGGCCCGAAGCTCGCCCGTGGCGCGGTGCTGCATCCGCTCTGGGCGGTGGACCTCAGCCCCACTCCGCTCTGGGCCGGCGGCGCGGCGTCCGCCGAGAACCTGCGCCGGCTCGACGACTACGACGTACGCCCGACGCAGTGGGCGGATCCGCCCCGGTGGCAGTCCTGACCGAAGTCGGGACTCGTCGTGGGAGCTTCCCGACCACGGTCACGGGGTCCACCGCACCGCCCAGCCCAGGTCGGTCCGCGCGGGTGGGGCGAGCAGGCGGTCCGGGCCGAAGAGCAGCGCCGCCGCGACCACCTGGCCCAACGCCGTCCGCTCGTGCGCCCGGAGCCGGGCCAGGTGCTCGCCGGTCAGTTCGGGATGGGAGATCCCGTGTACGACGGCACCGGGCAGGACCAGGCCGGCGAGGTACCGTACCCGTGGCTCGTGGTAGTCCGAGGTGACCAGGACCGTCGAGCGGATCCGGTGCCGGGTGGTCACCTCCCGGAGCAGGAGCAGATCCTCATAGGTGTGCCGGCTGTCCAGACAGGCCAGCACCGGCACCCCGAGCAGGTCACGACGGGCAAGATGGTCCCGGCAGTACACCCAGTGCGGTTGTCCGGTCGGGTTGAAGTGCCGGCCGGTGCCTCCGGTCAGCACCAGCGCGGCGCCGGTCCGCCCGGCGAGGACGGCCGCGTGGGTCGTCCGGCCGGCAGCCATGACACTCAGGTTGCCCCGGACATCGTTGGGTGCCCCGAGCACTGCCACCACGTCGGGTCCGGCCGGTACCCCGGGCTGCCCGGGAGGGGTCCCCTGGTGGAGTGCGGCCGTGGCGACCGGGTTCAGATCGGCCCAGGCTCCCCCGATGATCCGTACCCGGCCGGACATCACCGCCTGGCTGCCGGTGAGCAGTCCGCCCCGGACCTCCTCGACCGTGGCCGTGTCCAGTTCCAACGTCAGCCCGCCCGCCGCCGGATCGTCGGCGTCCAGCGCTACCTGTGCAGCCGGGTCCAGGGTGGCCGGTCCAGCGTCCGCGCGCACCAGGAAGCGCTGCGACCGACCCGCAGCCGGGTCGACCACGGTCACCCGGACGACGGGTGCCGACTCCACCGCAGTACCTACCGACCCGTCGAGCACATCACTCACCCCTGCAGTACTCACCCCTGAAGTCATACACGCCAACCAGCCGCCCAACCCGTCGATCATGGAGTTATGGTGGGAGATTTTTGGTGATTCAACCCTTACGTGGGGCACCACAACTCCATGATCGGCCCGCGCAGGTCAGGGGTGAAGCAGGGCGGCGACCGTCTGCACGACATGACCGGGCCGGCGGTAGAGATCCCGGTCGGTGAAGTACCGGACCGCCCACCCCTGCGCGGCCAGCCAGTTCATCCGCGTCCGGTCGTGTCGCAGCCGGTCCCGGTCGAGATGGCTGACGCCGTCGTACTCGATGCCGACCCGGCGTTTCCGGTAACCCAGGTCCAGGCGGTACAACGGGATCCCGGCCTCGTCCGGCACCCAGATCTGTGGCTCTGGCACCGGCAGTCCGCCATCGATGAGGACCAGTCGCAGTTGGCTCTCCTGGCGGCACTCCGGCCTCGGATCCGCGATCCGCACCAACTGCCGTGCCTGGCAGACCCCGCGCAACCGGGCGTGCCGGAACGTCTCGGCGGTCAACTCCGCCGGACGGCAGGCGCCGACCCGCAGCGCGAGATCCAGCATTGGCAGGGCCGCCATCCGGGGCAGTAGCCGGGCAAGGTCGACGGCACAGCGCGCCGCCGGGGCGCACGGCACCCCGGCCAGCAGCACCGGGTCGTGCACCGGGAGCACGGACTCGTGCCACGGATCTGCGGCACCACCGTACCGGCCGGCGTGATCACGTGGATCTGGTCGCTCGGGCCCGCATCGAATCCGTGCAGCTCGGCACCGGTGTGGAATCCGGCGACGGTGCCCTCGGGCAACCGCAGGAACATTGCTCTGAGCAGGTCGACGTCGTCGGCCACCGGCCCGTAGACACCCCGGGTCACCCGGTGGAGCTTCCGGGACAGGGTGCTGCGCCGGACCGCCTCCCGGGACCGTCCTCGGGCCAACAGGTCGGCGTAGCGGTACAGATCGTCGGTCATGCCGATCGACGATCGTCACCACGGCGGCTGCCCGCGACACCGTCCGCTCAGCCTGTGGAAATCCGGTCGCCCTGTGGACAAAGCCCTGATCAACCTGGCTTCTGGTATGCCGCAGCCACCCCGCTCGCGTTGATCATGGAGTTGTGGTGCCCCGCATAAGGTTCATAACGCCAGCAATCCCCCACCACAAGTCCATGATCGACGGGGGGTCCGTGTCATTGTTCGCGGATCCCCCACGGTGCGCCGTACGCGGTCAGCAGATCGAGGAAGGGACGCGGCGGCAGCGCCTCCGGGCCGAGCACCCCGACGCCGGACCAGACCCCGGTGGCGAGCAGTTCCAGGGCCACGATCGGGTTGACCGCGGTCTGCCAGACCACCGCCTGGTGGCCGTACTCGCGCATCGACCACTCGTTGTCGACCACGTGGTAGAGGTACACCTCGCGGGGCCGGCCGTCGGTGCCGGTTCCGGTGACGAGCGTGCCGGCGCAGGTCTTGCCGCGCATCCGGTCGCCGAGGGTGGCCGGGTCGGGCAGGGCGGCGGCGACCACGTCACGCGGGGAGACGGTGACGCCCCGGACCTGTACCGAGTCGACCGCGTCGAGGCCGAGTTTGTGCAGGGTCTTGAGCACCTCGATGAACTCGTCGCCGAGGCCGTACTTGAAGGTGACCCGCTTCGCCGGAACCCAGCGCGGGATGAGCAGCACCTCCTCGTGTTCCACGTTGACGCACTCGACCGGGCCGATGCCCGCCGGGAAGTCGAAGACCTCCGGCTCGCTGAACGGTTCGGTGGTGTACCAGCCCCGGTCGGCCTCCCAGATCACCGGCGGGTTCAGGCACTCCTCGATGGTGGTCCAGATGGAGAACGAGGGTGCGAAGTCGTACCCGTCGACGGTCAGGTTGGCGCCGTCGCGTACCCCGATCTCGTCGATCGACGAGAAGAGTTCGTCGGCGGCGTACCGGGCGAAGATGTCGGAGAGTCCCGGTTCGACGCCGATGCCGACCAGGGCGAGCCGGCCGGCCCCGGTCCAGGCGGCGGCGGCGGCGAACTGCTCGTCGCCGAGCTTGACGCCGGTCTCGGAGTAGGGCCGGGTCGGGTGCGGGCGGGACAGCGACATGGCCATGTCGAGGTAGTCGGCCCCGGCGGCCAGCGCACCGTCGAAGATCGGCATGACGAACCGGGGATCGACCGCGTTGAGCACATGGGTGATCCGGTGGGCGCGGCAGAGGGCGGTGACCGCGTCGGCGGCGGAGGCGTCGAGTTGTGCGGGGATGAAGCGGTCGCCGTGGCCGGCCACCGCACGGCGGGCGCGGTCGAGGTCGTAGTCGGCGACCACCATGGTGTCGAAGAAGGCGCGGCGGGCGGCGATGGCGACAGCGGCCGAGCCGACCCCGCCCGCGCCGACGAGCAGGATGCGCATCAGGAATCAAACCCCAAACCGAGACGGTCGAGCGTACGGAGCCAGATGTTGCGCTGCCCGGCGTGCGCGTCGGCGCGGGCCAGGGACCAACGGGTCAGGTTGATGCCGGCGGCCCGGATCGGCTCCGGCGGGAACGGCAGCGGTGTCGACCGGACCAGGTCGAGTCCGGTCAGCGGGGTGGGTTCGCCGGTGAGCAGGTCGAGCATCACCCGGGCGGCGAACCGGGTGGTGCCGACGCCGAGCCCGGTGAAGCCCGCCGCGTAGGCCAGCCGCCCGTCGTGGGCGGTGCCGAAGAACGGGCAGAACCGGGTGCAGGTGTCGACCACCCCACCCCAACGGTGGGTGAATCGTACGTCGGTGAGCTGCGGGAACGTGGTGAAGAAATGTTCGGCGAGGGCGGTGAAGGTGGCCTGCCGCTGCTCCAGTGCCGGGGTCATCCGGTTGCCGAAGTGGTAGACCGCGTCGTACCCGCCGAAGAGGATCCGGCCGTCGGTGGTGATCCGGTAGTAGTGGAACTGGTTGCCGGTGTCGGCGAGCCCCTGCCGGTGGTGCCAGCCGATCTCCGCCCGCTGGGCGGCGGTCAGCGGCTCGGTCATCAGCGCGTAGTCGTAGACCGGTACGACGAAGTGCCGCAGCCGGCGCAGCAGGGGCGGGAAGGCATTGGTGGCGAGGACGACCCGGCGGGCGTCGATAGTCCCCGGGGCGCCGTCCCGACCGCCGGTGGTGGCCGCCCGCAGGCCGGGGCCGTGCCGGTGCAGGCCGGTGACCCGGGTGTGTTCGTGGACGCGTACCCCGAGCTGCTGGGCGGCCCGGCGTAGGCCCCAGGCCAGCCGGGCCGGGTCGAGCATCGCCACCCGGTCCCGGTCCCACATGCCGGCCAGGTAGGTCGGCGAGTTGACCTCGGCGCGCACCTGGTCGGTGTCGAGCAGGGTCACGTCGTGGCCGTACTCGCGGGCCAGGGCGGCGTCGGCGACCAGCCCGTCGACCTGGTACGGCTCGACCGCCACGGCCAGCTCACCGGTGCGTTCGAAGTCGCAGTCGATGCCGTACCGGTCGATGGTGTCCGCGATGGCGGTGAGGTTGTCCCGGCCGAGTCGTTCCAGTTCGGCGATCTCCCCGGGGAACCGGTCGACCCCGTTGGCCAGGCCGTGGGTGAGGGAGGCGGCGCAGAATCCGCCGTTGCGTCCGGAGGCGGCCCAGCCGCAGGTGCCCGCCTCGACCAGCAGGACGTCCCGGTGCGGGTCGTCCTGTTTGGCGAGCAGGGCGGCCCAGAGGCCGGTGTAGCCGCCACCGATGATCAGCAGGTCGGTGGAGGTGGTGCCGGTGAGCGGGGGCAGCGGGTCGGGACGCTCGGGGCGGTCGAGCCAGTACGGGCGGGGTGCGGCGTCGGCGAGTGCGCGGTGGGCGGCCCGGCGGGGATCCGGTCGGGCCGCCCCGGCATGGTCGGATTGGCTCATGGCCGGCCGCCCCGCGGTCGGCGGACCGGGTCGCCCGACGGCCGGCGGACCGAACCGCCCAGCGGTCGGCGGCGGCGGACCGAGCTGGCCAGCACCAGCAGCAGGGCGATCACGAACATCGCCGTGCCGATCACGTTGACCTGGGGCGGGATGCCCCGCTGGTTGGCTCCCCAGACGTACATCGGGAAGGTGACCGTGGTCCCGGAGTTGAAGTTGGTGATGATGAAGTCGTCGAAGGAGAGGGAGAAGGCCAGCAGCGCGGCGGCGACGATGCCGGGGAGCACCAACGGGAGGGTGACCAGCCGGAACGTCTGCCACGGGGTGGCGTAGAGGTCCATCGCGGCCTCCTCCAGGCGCCGGTCCATGCCGGCGAGCCGGGCCTTGACGGTGACCACCACGAACGACACGCAGAACATCACGTGCGCGATGACGATGGTCCAGAAGCCCTGCGGTACCCCGGCGGCGACGAAGAGGGCGAGCAGCGAGGTGCCCATCACCAGTTCGGGGGTGGCCATCGGCAGGAAGATCAGCAGGTTGATCGCGGAGCGGCCCCGGAACCGGTGCCGGACCAGGGCGAACGCCATCAGCGTACCGAGGACGGTGGCGACCACGGTGGCGATGAAACCGATTTGGGCGCTGCGCACCACCGCGTCGCACATGTCGGCGGTGGCGCACGGGTTGCGCCAGTTGTCCAGGGTGAACTCGTTGAAGTCGTAGGACAGCCGGCTGGACGGGCGGTTGAACGACAGCGCGGCCACCACGGCGATCGGCAGGAAAAGGTAGCCGAGGACGAGCAGCGCGACCACCATCACCCAGTGCCGGGCGAGCCAGCGCCACACACCGCGTGTCATCAGCGCCACCTTCCGTTCGCGACTGCGGGGCTCCGCTCCGCTGCACTCCTCGCGCTCACCTAGAGGACCTCCTCGGTGCCGGCCCGGCGCAGGTAGACGAAGACCACCGCGAGTACCGCCGCCATCAGCAGGAAGGACAGCGCCGCGCCCTGCGGGTAGTCCAGGCGGACCAGGAACGCCGAGTCGATGACGTTGCCGATCATGTACTCGTTGGGGGTGCCGAGCAGTTCGGCGTTGATGTAGTCGCCGCTGGCCGGGATGAAGAAGAGCAGCGTGCCGGCGATCAGGCCGGGCATGGACAGCGGCAGGGTGATCCGGCGGAACGCGCTGACCGGGCTGGCGTAGAGGTCGCTGGCGGCCTCCAGCAGCCGGTAGTCCAGCCGTTCCAGGCTGGCGTAGAGCGGCAGCACCAGGAACGGCAGGAAGTTGTAGGTCAGGCCGAGCACCACCGCGACCGGGGTGGCGAGCAGCCGGCCGTCGGCGTCGAGCAGGTGCACGTCCCGCAGCAGCCCGACCAGCCAGCCGTTGTCCGACAGGATGGTCTTCCAGGCCAGGGTGCGCACCAGGAAACTGGTGAACATCGGCGCGATCACGCAGACCAGCAGCAGGTTCTTCCACCGGCCGGCCTTCTGCGCGATGGCGTACGCCAGCGGGTAGCCCATCAGCACCGCGAGCACGGTGGCGATGCCGGCGTAGAGGAACGAGCGGGAGAACTGCGGCCAGTACGCCTGCAACGCGGCCGGGTAGTTGTCCACCGCCCAGGTCATCGCGTACCCGGTGGCGAGCGAGCCGGCCGGGTCGTAGAGGCTCGTCGCGGCGAGCTGCACCAACGGCAGTCCGAAGAAGACCAGCAGCCAGGCCGCGCCGGGCAGCAGGAGCAGGTACGGCAGCAGCGGGTACCGGCCCCGCCGGGGCGGGGCGGGCGGTGCCGGGTTCGCCGGTACCCGGGCGAGCAGGGTCACGTCGGTGCTCCGACCGCAGCGGGCTCGTCGACCAGTCCGGTGGTGCGGTCCGACTCGCCGGGTTCGCGGGGCAGCAGGAAGGCGTGCTCCGCCCGCCAGTGCGCGACGACCTGGGTGCCCACCGGCAGCGGGGTCGAGCCGCCGCTGTTGGCCGCGAAGACGGTCAGTTCGGTGCCCCAGTCGGTACGGATCAGGTACTGGGTGCTGACCCCGGTGTAGGAGGCGTCGGTGACGATCCCGGTGAGGTGCTGGCTGCCGGCGGGTACCGCCTCGACCGAGGCGACCAGGTGCAGTTTCTCGGGGCGTACCCCGAGGTGGACCGGACCCCGGACGGCCCGGGCCCGGTCGGCGGGCACGGTGAACCGGGCGCCGTGCACCTGGACCGGGACGTCACCGGCGCTGGTACCGGCGGCGTCGCCGGCCAGCAGGTTGGACTGGCCGAGGAAGTTGGCCACGAAGGCGGTGGCCGGAAAGTCGTACAGCTCGGCCGGGGCACCGAGCTGCTCGATCCGGCCCGCGTTCATCACCGCCACGGTGTCGGCCATCGTCATGGCCTCCTCCTGGTCGTGCGTGACGTGCACGAAGGTGATGCCGACCTCGGTCTGGATGCGCTTGAGTTCGATCTGCATCTGCCGGCGCAGTTTCAGGTCGAGCGCGCCGAGCGGTTCGTCGAGCAGCAGCACCTGCGGGTGGTTGATCAGGGCCCGGGCCAGCGCGACCCGCTGCTGCTGACCGCCGGAGAGCTGGGCCGGTCGGCGCGGGCCGTACCCGTCGAGCTGCACCAGGGCGAGCATCTGCTCGACCTGGCCGGCGACGTTGCGCAGGCCCCGCCGCCGCAGCCCGAACGCGACGTTCTCGGCGATGTCCAGGTGCGGGAAGAGGGCGTAGCTCTGGAAGACCGTGTTGACCGGCCGCCGGTACGGGCGCAGCCGGGTGATGTCCCGCTCCCCGAGGAACACCTGCCCGCTGGTCGGCTCCTCCAGCCCGGCGATCATGCGCAGAGTGGTGGTCTTGCCGCAGCCGGACGCACCGAGCAGGGCGAAGAACGTCCCCTGCGGCACGGTCAGGCTCAGTTCGTCGACCGCGGTGAAGATGCCGAACCGTTTGGTGACGTCGACCAGTCGCAGGTCGCCGACGGGCTCCTTCTGCGCCATCCGGGTCACGCTCCGATTATCTGCTGGAACTTCGACTCGTACGACCGCTCCTGCTCCTCGGTGAGCGCCATGAACACCTTGGACTTCGACAGCATCGCCTCGTCGGGGAAGATCAGCGGGTTGCCGGCCAGCTCGGGGTCGATCTTCTCCATCTCCGCCTTGGCACCCTGCACCGGGCAGATGTAGTTGACGTACGCGGCGAGCTGCGCGGCCACCTTCGGGTCGAAGTAGTAGTTCATCAGCGCCTCGGCGTGGGCCTTGTGGGTGGCCTTGTTCGGCACCAGCATGTTGTCGGAGTAGAGCATCACGCCGGATTCGGGAGTGACGAACTGGATCTTGTCGTCCTCGGCGGAGAGCTGGATGACGTCACCGGACCAGGCGACGCAGGCGGCGATGTCGCCCTTGGCGAGTTCCGGGGCGTAGTCGTTGCCGGTGAACCGGCGGATCTGGCCCGAGTCGACGGCCCGCTTCAGCTTGGCCAGGGCGTCGTCGAACTGGGCCGCGGTGAAGTTCGACGGGTCGTGCCCGTTCGACTGGAGCAGCAGGCCCATCGTGTCGCGCATCTCACTGAGCGCGGTCACCTTGCCCTTGAGGTCGGGGCGGGTGAGCAGTTCGTCGACGGTACGGATCTCCTTGGTGGCCTTGCCGTTGTAGGCGAGGCCGGCGAGGCCGGACTGCCACGGGATGGCGATCCGGTTCTCCGGGTCGAACGACCGGTTGCGCAGCGACGGCAGCAGGTTGGCCTGCACGTTTGGGATCTTGGCCGGGTCGAGCTTCTGCGCCCAGCCGAGGCGGACCATGCGGGCGGCCATCCAGTCGGTGAGCACCATGATGTCCCGGCCGGTCGCCTGGCAGCCGGCGAGCTGGTTCTGCACCTTGCCGAAGAACTCGTTGTTGTCGTTGATGTCCTCGGTGTAGGTGACCTTGATGCCGGTGCTGCTCTGGAAGGCGTCCAGGGTCGGCCGCTTCGATTCGTCGTTCTCGTCGACGTCCATGTACTGCGGCCAGTTGGAGAAGTTGAGCACCTTCTCCGTGCCGGACAGGTCGTCGCTCACGCAACCGGCCTCGGTCTGCTGCGCGCCCTTGGTGCCGCAACCGGCGAGCACGCCGCCGCCGGCCAGCAGGGCGGCCGAGCTGAGCGCGCCGGAGAGGAGGCCGCGCCGGGAGAGGGGGTGCGACGGCCGGAGGGGAGTACGCATGTGACGGCTCCTCGGGGTCAGCGCCAACGACCGGTGGCGGCGGCGTCGGTGGCGCGGTTGGGGGGCGACGTCGGCGGCACGGATCGACTGAGCCCTGCCTCCGACGGGAGGTCATCGCGATTAGACGACCGATCCTGACATGGCCTGCCCGGCCTTACAAGGGATTCCGTTGCGGAGATAGCCCTGCGCGACGAAATGCGCCAGACTGCCCCCGGGCGCGCATCGGCCCTGGTGGTGACCGGGTCGGCGACGGCGGGCCTTACCCTCAGCATCGACGAACCGGACATGGGGAGCGGACGATGACCAACCGGCAGCAGGAGACCGTCACCAACGGGCGGCGCGTCACCGTCCGCGAAGGTGCCAACCACGCCTTGCTCGACGATGTGGCGAAGCAGATCATCGAGCAGCTCCAGCAGGACGGACGGCGGCCGTACGCCAGCATCGGCAAGGCGGTCGGTCTCTCCGAGGCGGCGGTCCGGCAGCGGGTACAGCGACTGCTCGACGCCGGGGTGATGCAGATCGTCGCGGTGACCGATCCGTTGCAGCTCGGCTTCCCCCGGCAGGCGATGATCGGCCTACGCACCGACGGCGACCTGGAGGCGGTCGCCGACCGCCTGGCGGAACTACCCGAGGTCGACTACGTGGTGATCACGGCCGGCTCGTTCGACCTGCTCACCGAGGTGGTCTGCCGCAACGACGACCACCTGCTGGAGATCCTGCAACGGCTGCGCGGCGTGCCGGGGGTGCTCTCCACGGAGGCGTTCGTCTATCTCAAACTGCGCAAGCAGACGTACACCTGGGGCACCGCGTAACGACCGGTGCCGGCCCGGGCGGCCCCGGACCGGCGTCCGGCAGGACGTCAGAGGGTGAGGACCCGGGTCGGGACGGTCCGCCAGTACACCAGCGGGCCCTGACCGAGCGAGCCGCTGACGTTGTCACCCCAGCACCAGACGGTCGAGTCGGAGCGCACGGCGCAGGTGTGGCCCTGACCAGCACCCAGATCCGCCCAGGTCTGGTCACCGACGACCGGAACCGGGCTGTAGCGGATAGCGGTGGTGCCGTCACCAACCGAACCGGCGAGGTTCGAACCCCAGCACCAGACGGAGGCGTCGGTACGCCGGGCGCAGGTGTGCGCGTAGCCCGGGTCGACGGTCGCCCAGGAACCACCACCGGCCACCGCGGTCGGGCTCCACCGTGCCTCGTAGGTCCCGTCACCCAGCGCCCCGTTGTTGTGGCCCCAGCACCAGAGCGTGCTGTCGGTGCGGACGGCGCAGGTGTGCGCATAGGCCGCCGCCACCTTCGTCCAGCCGAGACCCGCGCCGATCTGCACCGGGGTCAGGCGTTGCTCACCGGTGCCGTCACCGGTCCTCCCCCCGGTACCCCAGCACCAGAGGGTGCCGTCGGTACGCCGCGCACAGGTGTGGCCGCCACCCCCCGTCACCTCGGCCCACGAGGCACCTGCACCGATCTGCACCGGCGTCGGGTGATTGGTCAGCGTGCCGTCCCCGAGCTGCCCGTACCGGTTGTCACCCCAGCACCACAACGACGCATCGCTGCGGATCGCACACGTGTGCATGCTGCCGACCCCCACACCCGTCCACGAGCCGGTTCCCACCCGTACCGGGAACGACCGGCCGGTCTGGGTACCGTCGCCCAGCTGACCCGCCCAGTTGTAGCCCCAGCACCACAGGCTGCCGTCGGTACGGATCCCGCAGGTGTGCCCGCCCTCGCCGGCATGCACACTGCGCCACCGCACACCAGGTTCCACCTGCACCGGGACATACTGCGCATCAATGACCGTATCCCCGATCCCCAACTGTCCATACTGGTTGTCACCCCAGCACCACAGGCTGCCGTCGACCCGGATCACGCAGTTGTAGTGCGATCCGGCGACCAACTGCCGGTACCCGGCGGCCACGCCGGCCCCGCCGCCGGCCACCTCGCCGGCCACCGGTGCGGCCACCGGTGCGGCCAGCCCCACGCCGCCGCCGGCCACCGCTGCGGCCAGCCCCAACCCACCGCCAGCCACCGGTGCGGCCAGCCCGACGCCGCCGCCCACGACCATCACCAGGGTCGCCGCCAGCAACCACCTCAAGCGACGACCCAGCCACCGGCCGCTCCTCGCTGCCATACCTCCCCCTCACCCTTCAATTGAAAGTAGTCAATTATCGACAGACGTCGACACCTTGAGCAACGAAACGATCACCCAGGGCGCCGGACGGGTCGCGACCGGCATCGACCGGCCATCGTCGGGCGCCACGCCACCGGACAGGGGTTGCGGATTCCGTCGCCCAGCTCACAGGTAGCCACCGATTTCGCGGCCATGATTGCCTTTTGGTGCGGTTAACCCTTGCGCGTCTCGGATCAGATGTGCGATAACCGTGGGCAGAGCGGCCGGTGCACACCCCTCGTTGACCGGCCCGTGACCGATGGGGCTGACATGGCCAACGCCACCGACCACCTCTGGATGCACTTCACCCGGATGGCCAGCTACGCCGCCGGCGAGGTGCCGACCATCGTCCGCGGTGAGGGTGCCTACGTGTGGGACGCCCAGGGCCGCCGCTACCTCGACGGGCTGGCCGGACTCTTCGTGGTCAACGCCGGCCACGGCCGCACCGAGCTGGCCGAGGCAGCCGCCAAGCAGGCCGGCGAACTGGCCTACTTCCCGCTCTGGTCGTACGCCCACCCCACCGCCGTGGAGTTGGCCGAGCGGATCGCCACGCTGACCCCCGGCGACCTGAACCGGGTCTTCTTCACCACCGGTGGTTCGGAGGCGGTGGAGGCGGCCTGGAAACTGGCCCGCGCCTACTTCAAGCGGGTCGGCAAGCCGTTGAAGCACAAGGTGGTCAGCCGGTACATCGCGTACCACGGCACCTCGATGGGCGCGCTGTCGATCACCGGCCTGCCCGGCATCAAGACCGACTTCGAACCGCTCGTTCCCGGCGCGATCAAGGTGCCGAACACCAATTTCTACCGGGCCCCCGAGCACGGTGACTCCCCAGAGGCGTTCGGCCGGTGGGCGGCCGACGAGATCGGTCGGGCCATCGAGCGGGAGGGCCCGGACACGGTCGCCGCGGTCTTCCTGGAGCCGGTACAGAACTCCGGCGGTTGCTTCCCGCCCCCGCCGGGCTACTTCGAGCGGGTCCGCGAGATCTGCGACGCGTACGACGTGCTGCTCGTCTCCGACGAGGTGATCTGCTCCTGGGGCCGGCTCGGCGAGTACTTCGGCGCCCAGCGCTACGGGTACCAGCCGGACATCATCACCACCGCCAAGGGCATCACCTCCGGGTACGCCCCGCTCGGCGCGATGATCGCCAGTGACCGGTTGATGGAGCCGTTCCTCACCGAGACCGGCATGTTCGCCCACGGGGTGACCTTCGGCGGGCACCCGGTCTCCTGCGCGGTGGCCCTGGCGAACCTGGAGGTCTTCGCCCGGGAGGACCTGATCGGGCACGTCCGCGCCAACGAGGACACCTTCCGATCGACCCTGGAGAAGCTGCACGACCTGCCGATCGTCGGCGATGTCCGGGGCGACGGCTACTTCTACGGCATCGAGTTGGTCAAGGACAAGACGACCCGGGAGACCTTCAACGAGGCGGAGTCGGAGCGGCTGCTGCGCGGTTTCCTGTCCACCGCGTTGTTCCAGGCCGGTCTCTACTGCCGGGCCGACGACCGGGGCGACCCGGTGGTGCAGCTCGCCCCGCCGCTGATCGCCGAGCAGCAGCAGTTCGACGAGATGGAGCAGATCCTGCGCGCCGTACTGACCGAGGCATGGCAGCGGCTCTGAACGGCCCGGCCCCGGACGGTGCCACCGACGACGGGCCGGGAACACCGGTCCCCGGCGGCACCGGGGCGTCGGCCGTCGCCGGGGACCGGTCGCCGGGCCGGTACCGGCGGCTCTCCCACTGGCTGTCCACAGTCGACGACGATCTGACACCCCGGCCGGCGTTGCCCGGTGACCGGCTCGCCGACGTGGTGATCGTCGGTGCCGGTTACACCGGGCTCTGGACCGCCTACTACCTCGCCGTGGCCGAGCCGTCGCTGCGGATCGTCGTACTGGAGAAGGAGATCGCCGGGTTCGGCGCCTCCGGTCGCAACGGCGGCTGGTGCTCGGCACTGCTGCCGACCTCGGTGCCGGCCCTGGCCCGGCGGCACGGTCGGGACGCGGCGGTCGCCATGCAGCGCGCCATGCACACCACCGTCGCCGAGGTGGGCCGGGTGGTCGCCGCCGAGGGCATCGACTGCGACTGGGCCGCCGGTGGGACGGTGGTGCTGGCCCGCAGCGCCGCCCAGCTACACCGGGCCCGGGCGGCGGTCGCCGAGGCCCGGATGTACGGCTTCGGCCCGGAGGACCTCACCCTGCTGGGCGCCGCCGAGGCGGCCCGGCACTGTGCGGCCACCGGGGTGCTCGGCGGTACGTACACCCCGCACTGTGCGGCGGTGCACCCGGCCAAACTCGTCCGGGGGCTCGCCGCAGCGGTGGCGCGGCGCGGCGTCACGATCCACGAGCAGACCCCGGTGAGCACCATCCGTGCCGGCGCCGCGGTGACCCGCACCGGCACCGTCCGGGCCCCGGTGGTGGTCCGGGCCACCGAGGGGTACACGCCGACGCTGCCCGGCCAGCACCGGGCGCTGGTACCGGTCTACTCGCTGATGCTGGCGACCGAGCCGCTGCCCGAGGCGACCTGGGACCGGATCGGCCTGGCCGAGCGGCAGACGTTCAGCGACCACCGCCACGTGATCATCTACGGTCAACGGACCCGGGACGGACGGCTCGCCTTCGGCGGTCGGGGCGCCCCCTACCACTTCGGCTCCCGGGTGCACCCGTCGTACGACCGGGAGCCCCGGGTCTTCGCCGCGCTGTCCCGCGCCCTGACCGACCTGTTCCCGGTGCTCGGTCCTGAGTTGCCGGTCAGCCACACCTGGGGCGGACCGCTGGGCGTACCCCGGGACTGGTCCGCCTCGGTGGGCCTGGACCGGAGCACCGGCCTGGCCTGGGCGGGCGGCTACGTGGGGGACGGTGTCGACACGTCCACCTCGCCGGTCGCACCCTCGCCGACCTGATCCTGGGTACCCCGGGCGAACTGACCGCGCTGCCCTGGGTCGGCCACCGCTCGCCCCGTTGGGAGCCGGAACCGTTGCGTTGGCTCGGGGTGAACGCCGGGCTGCGGGTGATGACCTCGGCGGACGCGGTGGAGCAGCGTACCGGCCGACCCGCGCGACGCGCGGCGTTCCTCGGTCGCCTACTCGGCCACTGACCCGCACCTCAGCCCGGCCCGCGCGCAACTGCGCGCTGCCGCCCGCGCCACCCCGGGTGGGACGGGTCAGCCCGGGTGGGCAGGGTCAGTGGTTGGGCGGGATGACCCGGAGATGACCACGGCGCCCGGTCTGCTGGCCGGACGACAGGTGCGACTCGTCGTCCGACGGGGGCCGGGGCGCCGGGCGGGCCGCCTCCCGGACCGCCTCGGCGAGCGCCACCAGGTCGTCGGTGGTGGGCGGCGGCGGCTCGAACTCCCCCTCGTGCCGGACGACGTCCCAGCCGCGTGGTGCGGTCAGGCTACGGGCGTGCGGCTCGCAGAGGTCGTAGGTGTGTGGCTCGGCGAAGGCCGCCAACGGGCCGACCACCGCGGTCGACTCGTTATAGACATAGGTCAGCGTGGCGACCGCTTGCCGGGGGCAGCCGTTTCGGGAGCAGCGCCGCGTTGACCTCACGGGCGCAGGGTATCTCCATTACCGGCTCCGCCGCACCGCTTGGCGGTGCGACACGCCCGTAGCCGTGATCACAATTCGGCCGACCCGATCGCCGTGGATCGGCGTACCGAAGGGCGGGCCGACCCGGAGCCTGCCGTCCGGCGTGGCCCGACCGGGGAAAAGCGCAGGCCGAGCGGGTGGGGATACCCTGGGCCTCTTGACATCCTCCCCCGACTAGAGGCGGGGGATGCCCTGGGTCGCCCCAGGGGTTTCCTGCTTCGTCACCGACTGCCCCGTCCGGGAGGAGTCCCGTTGAGGTCTTACACCGGCTCCACAGGCCGTCACCGCCAGCCCGGCGGCCAGAATGTTGCGTGCCGCGTTGACGTCCCGGTCGTGGACGGCACCGCACCGGCACGTCCACGTCCGCACGCTCAACGGCATGCTCTCTGCTATGGCTCCGCAGGTCGCGCACATCTTGGAGGACGGGTACCAGCGGTCGATCACGACCAGGTTCCGGCCGTACCAGGCGCACTTGTACGTCAGCAGATCGCGGAACTGTCGCCAGGCCGCATCGGAGATGGCCCTGGCGAGGCAGTGGTTTCTGACCATGTTGCGGACGGTCAGGTCCTCGATCACGAGCGTTTGGGTCTCACGCACGAGTCGAGTGGTCAGCTTGTGCAGCAGGTCCCGCCGCCGGTCGGCGATGCGGGCATGGATCCGGGCGACGGTCACCCGGGCCTTGGCCCGGTTCGCCGAACCCTTCTCCTTACGAGCCAGCTCCCGCTGGGCGCGGGCGAGGCGGGCGCGATCGGCGCGAACGTGGCGGGGGTTGGTGATCTTCTCCCCGGTGGACAGGGTGAGCAGCGAGTCCAGGCCGGCGTCGATACCGACCGCGGTCCTGCTGGCTGGTGCGGGGGTGATGGTGTCGGCGCAGAGCAGGGACACGAACCAGCGCCCGGCGCTGTCGCGGGACACGGTCACCGTGGACGGGGTCACCCCGTCGGGAAGCGGCCTGGACCAGACGATGTCCAACGGCTCGGCCATCTTCGCCAGCACGAGTTGGCCGCTGCGGTAGCGGAACGCGCTGGAGGTGAACTCCGCCGACGCCCGCGACCGTTTCCTGCTCTTGAAACGCGGGTAGCGGGCACGCTTGTCCCAGAACGCGACGAACGCGGTCTGGAGGTGTCGCAGTGTCTGCTGCAACGGCACCGACGACACCTCGTTGAGGAACGCCAGTTCCTCGGTCTTCTTCCATGCGGTCAGCAGCGCGCTGGTGGCGTGGTAGGTGATCCGTTCCTGCCGCTGCTGCCACGCCTCGATACGAGCGTGCAGGGCCAGGTTGTAGACCTTGCGGACACACCCGAACGTCCGGTTCAGCAGGCCGGCCTGCTCCGGGATCGGGTAGAAGCGGTATTTGTAGGCCCGCTTCACCGCCCTGGTCACCGTGCACAGGCTAGCGAGCCGACCGGTGACGCCTGCGGTGACACGCGGGCAGACGCCGATCCGCCCAGACGGCGGATCGGTCATCCCTGCTCTGCTCCGCAGGAGTTCCGTTTCCTCCCCGGCCTGAAGGCCGGAGTATCCACGGAAGGAATCCGTTGATGACAAGTCCGGAACACCGCCGACCGGCACCGGGGCGCCGTGGGCATCGGGACCGGCACGGCCGCGGTCTGCGCGGTCGGCTGGTTCCGGCCACCGTGCCGCTGGCCCGCACCAAGGCGGAGGTCTTCGACGACCTGGTGCTGGACACGGTGGAGACCCTGGAGCGACGGTTCGCCAAGGAACTGGCCGGGGTCGAGTTCGCCGTGGAGGACGTGCCGCCGGACCTCAACGTCTACGACTCCGATGTACTGGAGGACGGCGAGGTGCCGCTCGCCCGGCTGCTGCCGGGGCGCCCGGGCCGGCAGGAGGTGCCGCCCCGAATCGTGCTGTACCGCCGCCCCCTGGAGTTCCGGGCCATGGACCGCGAGGATCTGGCCGACCTCGTCCACGACGTGATCATCGAGCAGGTGGCCAATCTGCTCGGGGTCGATCCCGACGAACTGGCCTGACATTCCGGCAGACCGGCTCCCGGTATTCCGGCGCGCTCGCCCGTCATGTGGCTACGGCCGGTGGGCGGACCGGAACCGTCAGGAGACGGGAACGCCGTCGACCGACCGGAAACACCGTCGGTAGAGCCGGAAACGGGACCGGGCGGCCCCCACCGCCCTACCCGTGCCCCCGTACGCCACCCGCCCTGTCGGATCACCCCAGCCCGGTCAGGTCTCCTTGATCGGCCCGGTCAGTTCTCGGTGGCCGCCCCGTCAAGGTATCCGAGGTCCCGTCAGGCGACGACCCGCCGCTTCAGCTTGCGCCGCTCCCGCTCCGAGAGCCCACCCCAGATTCCGAACCGTTCGTCGTGACCGAGCGCGTACTCCAGACACTCGGCCTTGACCTCGCAGCGCGAGCAGATCCGCTTCGCCTCGCGGGTCGAGCCGCCCTTCTCGGGGAAGAACGCCTCGGGGTCGGTCTGCGAGCAGAGCGCCCGCTCCTGCCACTCCGGGGCGTTTCCGAGCAGGTCGGCCACCTCAAGTCGGCCGTCCATCAGATGCCTCCTTATCGCGCAGCGGCGTCCGCGCCGCTGCAACCCCCCACGCGGAAGGCGCGTTTTGTCCGTCCGGTGACAATTTGATGTGCTCCGGGCGAACGACCCCATTGAAATTACACGCGTGTAATGCGTGCGTCGTCAAGCCGAACCTGGTAAACGGAGTCACCCTTCCGACGCGCCCGGACGGCCCTTCTGAACCACCCGGCCCCGCAACCTGCCCTATCGATTCAGACCCCACCTGGGTAACGCCCGACCGGCGAGTCGCCTCGGAATTCGGCGTGGCGCGGGTTATGGAAAGACCCCGCACCCGGCACCGGACCTCGCACCATCAAGATCAGAAACCCCGGCCCGGACAGGTTAACCCGATCCCCCGTACCTCGCCCAACGAGCAGACGAACGTCCCTGGCCGGCCACCCGGTTGGACCGCACCGCCACCAACCGGCGACCACGGTCGGGCGGTACGACAGCGGACCCGACTCCGTCGGGTACCCGACAGTGCCGGATCGGCGCGGGTGCCATCAGGCGGGACGGGCCGACCGTCCGCTGTGGAAGCTCCGGGAGAAGGGTCAGCCGACCCGGCGGTAGGCGGTGGTCCGCTGCCGGGCCGGCCGCCCGGCCGCCACCGCGATCCGGCGCAACTGCTCCTCGGTACGCGCCGAACCGTTCGCCGAACCGGCCATCCGCGAGATGGTCTCCTCCATCAGCGTGCCGCCCAGATCGTTGCAGCCACCCTGGAGCATCACCACGGTCCCCTCGTCACCCAGCTTGACCCAGGAGCACTGGATGTTGGCGATCCGGCCGTGCAGCAGCAGCCGGGCCATCGCGTGCACCACCCGGTTCTCCCGCCAGGTCGGACCGGGTCGGGCGATGCCGGCGAGATAGATCGGCGCATTCGTGTGGACGAACGGCAGTGCCACGAACTCGGTGAACCCGCCCGTGGCGTCCTGCACCCCGGCGAGCACCCGGAAATGCGCCAACCACTGTCCCGGATGGTCGACATGGCCGTACATCATCGTCGAGCTGGACCGGATGCCCAGGTCGTGTGCCGTGCTGACCACCTCGACCCAGGCGGCGGTGGGCAGTTTGCCCTTGGTCAGCACCCAGCGCACCTCGTCGTCGAGGATCTCGGCGGCGGTACCGGGAATGGTGTCCAGACCGGCGTCCCGCAACTCGGTCAGCCATTCCCGGACCCCGACACCCGCCTTCGCCGCCGCCGTGACGATCTCCATCGGGGAGAACGCGTGCACGTGCAGCTCCGGCACCCGTCGTTTGATCGCCCGGACCAGCTCCGGATAGACCGACACCGGCAACTTCGGATCGATGCCGCCCTGCATGCAGACCTCGGTCGCACCGGTCCGCCAGGCCTCCTCGGCCCGGTCGGCGACCTGCTCCACCGAGAGCCGGTACGCGTCCGCGTCCCGTTCCCGCTGCGCGAAGGCACAGAACCGGCAGCCGACGTAGCAGACGTTGGAGAAGTTGATGTTGCGGTTGACGACGTACGTCACGTCGTCGCCGACCGTGTCCCGGCGGACGTCGTCGGCCAGCCGGCAGAGTTCCTCCAGCTCGGCGCCGTCCGCGGCGAAGAGCGCCAGCGCCGCCGCCTGGTGCCGGGGATCGAGCAACGCGGCCGGGTCGTCGGCCGCCAGCCGTAACCCGGCACGCAGCTCGGGATCGGCGGAGCCACCCCCGCCGGCCGGGGCGCTGAACCGGGCAGCGGCCGGGCGGTCGATCCGATCGGCCACTGTCGCCCAGTCGCCGTACACGCTGTCGAAGTCGCCCCGCCGGTCGGCGCTACGCCCGTCGGTGTCGATGGTGACGTGCAGGTCCGTCCGGCCACCCGGTACGAACCCGTCCTCCGGTTCCTGCCAGCGCCGGCCCACCGGCCGGGCCGACTCGACCGCCAGCCCGGTGCCCGGGTCGGCGAGCGCCGCGACGTGCCCGGCCAGGCGCGGATCGAGCCACGGCTCACCCCGCTGCACGTACGTCGGGTAGATGGTCAACCGCTCGCGCAGGGTGAAACCGGCTGCGGCGGTACGCCGGGCCAGCTCGTCGAGGTGCGGCCAGGGACGCTCCGGGTTGACATGGTCGGGGGTGACCGGGGAGACCCCGCCCCAGTCGTCGATCCCGGCCCGCAGCAGGAGGTCGAACTCCCCCTCGATGAGGTTCGGCGGCGCCTGGATCCGCACCCCCGGGCCGAGCAGTACCCGGGCCACCGCCACCGTCGCAGCAAGATCGTGCAGCTCGGCGTCGGGCATGCCGCGCATGGCGGTGTCCGGCTTGGCCCGGAAGTTCTGCACGATGACTTCCTGGAGGTGGCCGTACTCCCGGTGCGCCCGACGGATCGCGAAGATCGAATCGACCCGCTCGGCGTACGTCTCACCGATGCCGATCAGGATGCCGGTCGTGAAGGGCACCCCCACCCGGCCGGCGTCGTCGAGTACCCGTAACCGGACCGCCGGCTCCTTGTCCGGGGAACCGTGGTGCGGACCGCCCGGCTCCGACCACAACCGGGTGGCCGTGGTCTCCAGCATCATCCCCATGCTCGGGGCGACCGGCTTGAGCCGTTGCAGCTCCGACCAGCTGAGCACCCCCGGGTTGAGGTGCGGCAGCAGACCGGTCTCCTCCAGCACCGCGACGGCGCAGGCCCGTAGATAGTCCACGGTGGACCCGTAGCCCCGCTCGTCGAGCCAGTTGCGGGCCGCCGGCCAACGCTCCTCCGGCCGGTCACCGAGGGTGAACAGCGCCTCCTTGCAGCCCTGGGCGGCACCGGTGCGGGCAATCGCCAACACCTCGTCGGTGTCGAGGAAGGCGGCCGGCAGCCGGTGCGGCACCGTGGCGAAGGTGCAGTAGTGGCACCGGTCCCGGCAGAGCCGGGTCAACGGGATGAAGACCTTCTTGGAGAAGGTCACCACGCCGGGGCGGCCGGCGTCCCGCAGCCCGTGGTCCCGGATCGCCCCGGCGACCTTGCACAGCTCGTCGAGATCGGCGCCCCGGGCACCGAGCAGCGCCGCGGCCTCGCCGGTGTCCAGGGCCCGACCGTCCGCGGCTCGGCGCAGTGCGCGCCGTACCGCTGCGGCTGTCGGCCCGGATTCGCTGCTCTCGACCATTCCAGCAGTGTAAGGACCGGGACGGAGCGGCCAGCGGGGCTCCACGTGCCGGGGCCGGGCAACCGGTCATCCGCCGCTTCGACGCCGAATGCTCGCAGGGTGTTAAGAAGGGCCCCTTCCTATACCGAAAACGTTAAGAAGGGGCCCTTCCTTACCCCCCAGCTAGTCCTTCGGGGGGTTGATGACCTGGGTACGGTCGCCGCCGTCCTCGGCGGGCCGGGGCACCACCTGGGTACGGTCGCCGCCGTCCTCGGCGGGCCGGGGCACCACCTGGGTACGGTCGCCGCCGTCCTCGGCGGGCCGGGGCACCACCTGGGTACGGTCGCCGCCGTCCTCGGCGGGCCGGGGCACCACCTGGGTACGGTCGCCGCCGTCCTCGGCGGGGCGGGGCACCACCTGGGTCGGCTCGGCCGGCGCCGAACCGGTGCCGGGGGGCGGCCCGAACGGTGGCGCCGGGGTGAACGAGCCGGCCGGGGGCGCGGACTGCGGCGCCGCGCCGGGTGCGGGCGGGGCCGACTGCGGAGCGGGTACGCCGTACGGGGACTGACCCGGGGCGGGCTGGCCGTACGGGGGCTGGCCGTAGCCGGCCGGCGGCGGGTACCCGGGTTGGCCGCCCGGGTAGCCGGGCTGCTGCTGCTGCGGGTAGCCCGGCGGGGGGTAGCCCTGCGGGTAACCCTGCTGGGGGTAGCCGGGCTGCGGGTGGCCGTACACACCGGGCTGGGGCTTCGGCTTGGGCACGTAGTAGAGCGTCCGCCAGATCCGGTAGACCACGAACGCCGCGACCGCGAAGAGCGCCAGGTAGGCGACCCGGGTCAGCATGCTGAGCAGGGCGTCGCCCACCGCTGCCTCGGCGAGCCGGCCGACGGTGGCGACCAGGAAGGTGATGACACCGAAGAATGCGCCGACCGCGTACTCGACGAGCGCGACCAGGGTGATCTGCTTCGCCCGGGGACTGGGCGGCGACACGTGCGTGACGAGCAGCACCGCCAGCAGCGGCAGCACGATCGCCTCGATGCCGACGAAGGAGTAGAACTGGGCACTGGCCCGGCCGGTCCAGCTGCTGTAGTCCGACAGCGGCACGAGCAGCCGGAGCAGGCCGACGAAGAGCAGCAGGGCGTTCGCCCCGACGAGCACCAGGGCCGTGAGGTCACGCAGTGGTCTGGTGATCTCGCTGGCCTGCGGCGTTTCCGGTGGTGTGGGCTCGGGCTGGCTGGTCAAAGAACTCCCCCTGGGGCGAAGGCGGACAGTTGCGACGTGAGCCTAGTCTCCCGGGCCACGAACGCATCCGTCGTGCCGTATACGCGAGGATGGTCGGATGCGCATCGTGGTACTGGCCGGCGGTATCGGCGGCGCCCGGTTCCTGCTCGGCGTCCGGGCGTACGCCCGCGAGGTCGGCGCGGACGTCACCGCCGTGGTGAACGTCGGCGACGATCTGCTCCTGCACGGCCTACGGGTCTGCCCCGACCTGGACAGCGTGATGTACACCCTCGGCGGGGGCGCCGACCCGGAACGCGGCTGGGGCCGGGCCGGGGAGACCTGGACGGTCAAGGAGGAGCTGGCCGCGTACGGCGCCGAGCCCACCTGGTTCGGGCTCGGTGACCGGGACGTCGCCACGCATCTGGTACGCAGCACGATGCTCAACGCCGGCTATCCGCTCTCCGCGGTGACCGAGGCCCTGGCCACCCGCTGGCAGCCCGGCGTGCACCTGCTCCCGGCGACCGACGACCGGCTGGAGACCCACGCGGTGGTCGAGGTCGACGGCGCCCAACGGGCGATCCACTTCCAGGAGTGGTGGATACGCCACCGGGCCGGGCTGCCCACCCACCGGTTCGTCTTCGTCGGCGCCGACGCGGCGAAACCGGCACCCGGGGTGCTCGACGCGCTCGGCTCGGCAGACCTGGTACTGATCGCCCCGAGCAACCCGGTGGTGAGCGTGGCGCCGATCCTGGCGGTGCCGGGGCTGCGGGAGGCGGTGACCGGTACGCCGGCCCCGGTGGTCGGGGTCTCACCGGTGATCGGTGGCGCCCCGGTGCGCGGCATGGCGGACCGCTGCCTCGCGGTGGTGGGCGTGGAGTGCAGCGCGGCCGGCGTGGGCGGGCTGTACGGCGGGCGGTCCGCCGGTGGCCTGCTCGACGGCTGGCTGGTCGACACCACCGACGCCGGGGCCGTGGTCGCGGACGTGACGGTACGGGCGGTACCGCTGTGGATGACGGACCCCGACGCCACCGTGGCGATGGTCCGGGCCGCCGTCGAGGTGGCCGGGTCGACCGGGCGACGGTCGTGACGGGGAGGATGGCATGAGGTTGGAGATCCTGCCGGTGTCCGGCATCGGTGACGTGTCCCCCGGTGACGATCTGGCCGGGCTGATCGGCACGGCCGCACCGTGGCTGCGCGACGGCGACGTGCTGGTGGTCACCAGCAAGATCGTCTCGAAGGCGGAGGGACAGCTCGTCGAGATCCCGGTGGACGGGCCGGAGCGGCTGGCCGCCCGGGAGGAGGTCCTGGCCGCCGAGACCGCGCGACCGGTGGCGGCCCGGGGCGCGACCCGGATCGTGCAGACCCACCACGGCTTCGTGATGGCCGCCGCCGGGATCGACGCGTCGAACGTGAACCGGTCCCGGCTGGTGCTGCTCCCCAAGGACCCGGATGCCTCCGCCCGCTCGCTGCGGGCCGCCCTCGGCGAACGGTACGGAGTGGACGTGGCGGTGATCGTCTCGGACACCATGGGCCGCCCGTGGCGCAACGGGCTGACCGACGTGGCACTCGGGGTCGCCGGGATGGCGCCGATCCGGGATCACCGGGGCGAGGTCGACCCGTACGGCAACGAACTGCACATCACCCAGATGGCGGTGGTGGACGAGCTGGCCGGGGCCGGTGAGCTGGTCAAGGGCAAGTGCGACCAGGTTCCGGTGGCGGTGGTCCGTGGTTACCTCACCGTGCCGGACGAGGAGGACGGGCCGGGCGCGGTCGCCCTGGTGCGGGATCCCGCCCAGGACCTCTTCGCGCTCGGGACAGCCGAGGCGCGGTCCGCCGGCCTGCTGGCCGCCGCGACGCTGGGCGACACGATCGGCCCGGACCCCGCCGATCCGGCCGCAGTCGGCCGGGCGATCGCCGCGGTGCGCGACGCCGTCCGGCCGGACACCGAATTCACCCTGGTCACCGGCGATCGGGTACCCGCCGAACTGGCCGAATCGATCCCCGACTGGCCCACCGGGGCGACCGGTGGGGTGCTCTGCCGGTCCACCGCACCGGCCGGCGACCCGTTCGCCGGGATCCGCCTCGGCACCGACGTGCACCGGCTCAGGGCGGCGCTGGCCGCGCAGGGCGTACCGTCGGTGCTGCTGCCACCGCCGCCCGGCACGGCGGCGGACGCGGTCGTCGCGGTCTGACCCTCCGCCGGCAGCGGCACCGGCGCTGGCGCTGGCCGCCGAGGGTGGTCAACGGTTGAGCATCGCCCGGCCCAGCGGCGTCAGGGTGTGCAGCACGGTGTTCCGTTCCCGTTGGCTGACCAGCAGTCCGGCGTTGCGCAGCACGGTGGTGTGCTGGCTGGCGGCGGCCGGCGAGATCCGCAGCCGGCGGGCCAGCTCGCCGGTGGTGCAGCCGGCGTCGGTGACCTCCAGCACCGCCGCTCTGGTCCGGCCGAGCAGGGCGGCGAGCGCCCGCCGGTCGGGCGTGGCGCGACCGTCGGCGGTGCCCGGGCCGGTCAGCCCACCCAACCGGTCCACCGGATAGACCAGGACCGGGGGCAGCGCCTCGTCGAACAGCGCGACCGGGGTACGGCCGCAGAAGAACGACGGCACCAGCAGCAGTCCCCGGCCGCCCAGGTGCAGTTCCCGCTGCCTCGGGTAGTCGCGCACCTCCAGTACCCCGGACTCCCAGCGCAGCTGTGGCCGCAGGCTGGCGAGCAGCCCTTCGGCACCACCGTCGAGCAGGGCCCGGGCCCGCCGGTTGCGGTCGGCCTCGACGGCGGCCCGGATGTGCGACCGGTACGGGCCGATGGCGATCGACTCGTACCGGCGCATCGAGTCGACGAGCTGGTCCAACGTCTCCCCGTCACCCCGGGCCAGGGCACCCGCCCACGACGGCAGAGCGGTCTCGCCGGCCAGCACGGTGAGGTCACGGTGCAGAGCGGAGACCGGGGTGGCGCGGACCGCCTCCAGTCCGGCGTCGAGGCCGTGCAGTCCCTCGATGGGGGTGAGAAAGTCCGGGAAGTAGCCCCGGGGCCGGTTCAGCGCGAAGAGCAGCCGGAGCTGGTCGAGGCCGACCTCGCGGCGGAGCCGTTGCGAGACGGTACGCTGCCAGCCGGCCATCAGGGGGTAGCGGCCCCGGCCCTGGAGCAGGTGCAGGCTGAGGGCCAGCTCCCAGAGCGGATCCGGGGCGGGGGCCACCCGGGTCCGGGCGATGTCGTCGCCGGAGAAGAGGATTTTCAGCATGGAGCGCTCCCGTGGCGACCGGCAGCGGGGATACCGGCCACTCGTCTGCACTTTACCCGGCGGCAACAGCTCGATTTTTAAGCCGAGACTGAAATACCTCGACGGCCGACAGGGCCGGCGGGCATTCTCGTCATGCCCGAATCGGGCCGGACGCCTGTACGAAACGGGTCCGGCACGCGGCACCGGGATCAGGGAGGATACCGGCGCCCGGGCGGCCACCACGAGGGTCCGCGGCCAGTGTTCCGCGGGGGTCGCCGCCCGGCGTCGGCCCCGGTCAGCGCCGAGCGGTCGTGCTCACCGGGTCCGGCCACACCGGGAAGACGTGCCGGTCCTGCGGTCAGGCGGTCAGGCGGCCCAGAGGGCGATCCGGTGCGCCTCGTCAGTGACGTAGAACCACCGCCCCTGTGACCCGGCCAGACCCTCCACGTGGTGCCAGGGCGCGAGGTCGGCAACCAGCTCGCCGGTGACCAGGTGGACGTCCGGGTCGGCCGGCAACCGGAACCGGACGTGCCGGGAGGTGACCGCCCCGCCGGCCGGATGGTCGTCGAGGAGTACGGAGCCCTTGCTCAGGGCGTCGATCGAGCCGATCACCGCGTCGTACCCGCCGGCACCGTCGGGCGCCAGGGCCCGGAAGCCGGCCAGTTCGCCCGGCGGCGTCACCCCGGTCAGGGCGTACGCGCGCCGCACCGTCGGCCACGTCCGGTCGTCGAACATCCCGGGCAGGCCGGCCACCTCCACCAGGATCGGCTCGCCCTCCCCGGTAACCGGGAACCGCAGCCCGAGCAGCACGGTGCCGGTCGGGGTGAACGCCGCCGCCTCCACGTTCAGCGGCAGGTCACCCTCGGCGAGCCGGCTCACCCAACGCTTCTCCCGGGCGGTTCCCCGGGCCACGGTCTCCACGATGAACCTGCTACGGACCCGGTCGCCGGGCGGCAGTGCGGTCAGCGCGGCGGTGGCCAGCGCGTCGTTGACCGCCCGGTGCAGCCGGAACTGGTTGCGGACCACCTGGACCGGCAGCACCGGGCCGATCGCGTCGTCCTCCCGGAAGCGGGCGACGAACGCCCGCCGGGGGCGCAACGGCCCCGCCTTGGAGCCGAAGTGCGAGCCCACCACATAGACCCAGCCGTCCGCGTAGGCCAGCGCCTCCCCGTCCTCGGTGCGCCCGTTCTCCGGGCCCGCGTCGGCGACCACGTGCTCCGCCACCCAGCTTCCGTCGGTCCGTTCCAGCAGCAGGGCGAGGCAGGACTCGACCGGCCCCTCGTCGAGTACCGTCCAGAATCCGCGCCGGGCGTCCCGAGCGGCGAGCAGTGCTTCCGAACGCACCGGCAGGAGGTCACTGGCCTCGTTGCCGGCCACCAGGAACTCGACCAGTCGGGGTGTCATGCGGCAGAGCGTACGGAGCGGCACCAAATAGAGTGGGCCGGGTGTCCGAAGTCCCACGCTCCGAATCCCCGCAGCTCACCGCCCCGCACACCGGTATCCCGACCGGCGGAGCCCCGCAGTCCGACCCGGGGCACACCGCCGCCCTGCACGCCGACGTCACCGCGCTGCTGACCGGTTGGACACCGACCGGCCCGGCCGCCGCCGACGCCCGGGACCGCACCCTGGCGCTGCTGGCCGCCGGGCCGGTCGCGGTCACCCGGGCCCACCGCCCCGGTCACGTCACCGCCAGCGCGCTGGTCCTCGACCCGGGCGGCGACCGGGTACTGCTCTGCCTGCACGGCAAGTTCCACCGCTGGGTACAGCTCGGCGGGCACTGCGAGCCGGGGGACCGCACGCTGGCCGGTGCCGCTCTGCGCGAGGCGACCGAGGAGTCCGGCATCGAGGGTCTGCGGATCGACCCGGTACCGATCGACGTGGACATCCATCCGGTCGCCTGCCAGGGCGACTCGCTGCACTACGACGTCCGGTTCGCGGTGCTGGCCCCGGCCGGGGCGGTGGAGCGGGTCAGCGCCGAGTCGACGGCCCTCGGCTGGTTCCCGCCGGACGAGCTGCCCGAACCGCTGGCTGGCGGCACCCGGCAGCTCGTCGCCCCGGCCCTGGCCGCGCTCAGACGTAGCCCTCTTCGCCGCGTTCCTTGAGCTCGTCGACGAGCTGCTTGACGTCCTGGGCGCGGTCGCGCGGGCAGACCAGCACCGCGTCCGGGGTGTCCACCACGATCAGGTCGTGTACGCCGACGGTGGCCACCAGCCGCCCCGACTGCGGCACCACCACCAGGCCGCTGCTGTCCCGCAGCAGCACCCCCGGCTTCTCCCCGTCGTCACCGGCACCCAGCACCACGTTGCCGGCAGGGTCGGCCGGGAGCACCTCACCGAGGGTGTGGAAGTCGCCCACGTCGTTCCAGCCGAAGTCGCCGGGGACGGTGGCCACCCGGCCGGCCGCCGCCGCGCCCTCCATCACCGCGTAGTCCACCGAGATCTTCGGCAGGGTCGGCCAGACCGTACCGAGCACGTCGTCCTGCTCCGGTCGCCCCCAGGCTGCGGCGATGGCGGTCACCCCGGCGTGCAGCGCAGGCTGCTGCCGGGCCAGCTCGGCGAGGAAGACGTCCACCCGCCAGACGAACATGCTGGCGTTCCAGAGGTGCCGCCCCGAGCGGAGGTACGTCTCGGCGACCTCGGCGGCCGGCTTCTCCTTGAACTCGGTCACCGGCCGCATCGACCCGTCACCGGCCGGATCGCCGCACTCCAGGTACCCGTAGCCCGTCTCGGCCCGGGTCGGGGTGATGCCGACCGTCATCAGCAGGCCCTGCTCAGCGCCTCGGACCGCCTCCCGGACGGTCTCCGCCCACCGGGCCGGGTCACCGATCAGGTGGTCGGCCGCGAACGAACCCATCACCGCGTCCGGCTCACGCAGGGCGATCACCGCAGCGGCCAGCGCGATGGCCGCGCAGGAGTCCCGGGGCGAGGGCTCCACCAGGATGTTCTCCTCCGGCAGACCGGTGAGCTGACGGGCGACCGCCGCGACGTGCGCGGCCCCGGTCACCACCAGTGTGTGGTCCGGCGTGGTCAGTGGCGCCAGCCGGTCGACCGTCGCCTGGAGCAACGACCGGGCGGTGCCGGTCAACGGGTGGAGGAACTTGGGATGACCGGCACGGGACAGCGGCCACAACCGGGTGCCGCTGCCACCCGCCGGAATCACGGCGAAGAGCATCAGCACATCATGCCCGAACCGGCACGGGACGGACCGTGGTTGCGCGGCCGGCCCGCCGGTCAGTCGACGGACCGACGGTCGCGGGCCCGGGTCCACGCGGCCAGGTGCACCTCGGCGCTGGACTCCCAGGTGAACTCCTTGGCCCGGTCGAAGCCGGCCTTGGCCAGGGCCAACCGGCGCGGCTCGTCGTCGAGGAGCGCGGCCAGGTCGGCGGCGATCTGGTCCGGGTCCTCGCTGGTGTAGGCGACGGCGTCGCCGCCCACCTCGGGCAGGGAGAGCCGGGGCGTGGTGAGCACCGGGGCGGCGCAGGCCATCGCCTCCAGGATCGGCAGGCCGAACCCCTCACCGTAGGAGGGGTAGGCGGCGATCAGCGCACCACCGAGGAACCCGGGCAGGTCGGCGTAGCGCAGGTAGCCGGGGCGGAGCAGCCGCAGGTGGGCGGGGACCTCGGCCACCGCCTTGTCGATGTCGTCGTCGTGCCCCTGCCCACCGGCGACCACCAGGGCAGGCGGGTTGGGCCGGTCGGCCACCGCCCGGGCCCAGCCGCGGATCAGGTTGGGCACGTTCTTGCGCGGCTCCTTGGCACCGAGGAAGGCGAGGTAGCTGCCGTCGCCGAGGCCGAGTCGGGCGCGTACCCGGGCCTTCTCCTCCTCGGTGGGCGCGTGGAACGCCGCCTGGTCGACGCCGTGGTAGGCGACGTCGATCCGGGTCGGATCGGCATCGAGCAGCCGGATCAGCTCGTCCCGCGTGGCCTTGCTCGGCACGATCACCCGGTCGGCGCGGCGCAGCGAGGTCTTGATGGCGCTGCGGAAGAAGGTGCGGCGGGACTTGTCGTAGTGCTCCGGCTCGGTGAAGAAGGTCGCGTCGTGCACCGTCACCGTGACCGGGCAGCCGGCCCGCAGCGGGCAGGTGTAGAAGGGCGAGTGCAGCACGTCCACCGCGAGCTGCTGGGCGAGCATCGGCAGGCCGGTCTGTTCCCAGGCGAGCCGGGCCGGCCGGTGCGCCACCGCCGCCGGGGCGGCGACCACCTCGGCCGCCGGCAGCATCCGCGCGTACCGCTCGGCATCGGTCCGGAGACTGACCACGGCCAGGTCCAGCTCCGAGCCGATGATCCTGCCCAGCGCACCGAGCAGGCCATCGACGTATCTACCGACGCCACCGCGATCGGCGGGGACACTCGTGGCGTCGATGAGCACGCGGGGCGGGCGGCCGGCGGTCACGGGGCAACTCCTCAAATGGCTGGAACTGTGGGGAACAACACTCCGGGCAAGCCTACGCCGAGCCGGGGCGGCAGCGGTGACTGCGACCCGACCGTACGCCGCTTTTCCGCTGTCATCGAGCCGGCCCGGCGGGGCGTATCGTTCCCGCGATGGCCGAGAACATTGCCCGGGTGTTCGCCGACGCGGTCGCGACGGACCCGACCCGACCCCTGCTGACCTGGTACGACGATGCCACCGGCGAGCGGACCGAGCTGTCCGGGGCGACCTGCGCCAACTGGGTCGCCAAGACCGCAAACCTGCTCGTCGACGACGCAGCCGTCGCGCCCGGTGATCCGGTCGGCGTGTTGCTGCCGCCGCACTGGCAGACCGCGGCGGTCCTCCTCGGCTGCTGGTCGGTCGGGGCGGCGGTGGTCCAGGGGCCGACGGTGGTCCAGGGGCCGACGGCGCCCGTCGAGGTGCTCTTCACCGGGGTGGACCGGGTGGGCGAGGCGGCCGACTGGCCGGCCGGCGAGCGGTACGTGCTCGGTCTGGCCCCGCTCGGGCTGCCGCTGCGCGAGGTACCGGCCGGCTTCGTCGACTACATCGCCGAGGTACGTGGGCAGGGCGACCACTTCGGGGCGTACCCGGGCGGCGGGCCGCAGGACGCGGAGCTGCTGGCCCGGGCGGCCCGGCGGGGCGCGGAGCTGGGGATCGGCGCCGGGGACCGGGTGCTCGTCGACGCGGACCGGCACCCCGACCCGGTGGACTGGCTGCTCGCGCCGCTGGTCGTCGGGGCGAGCGTGGTGCTCTGCGGGCGGCCTGACCCGGCCCGGCTGGCGGACCGGGTCACCACCGAAAAGGTCACCGTCTCGCTGACCTGACCGCCCCCCACCCACCTAGCCGTCGATCATGGACTTGTGGTGGGGATCTGATCTGGTTATGCCGCTTTTGCGGGGCACCACAACTCCATGATCGACCGTGGCGGGGGGCGGGGCCGTGACGCGGGGGGCGGGGGCGTGACGGGGGCGGGGCGGGTTGGGCGGGGCGGATCAGTGCACGGCGCGGCCATCGGCGAACCGGGCGAAGGCGGCCAGCGACTCCGGGTTGGCCAGGGCGCCGGTCGCCGCCGCCGACTCCACCGGGGTGCCGGTGAGGATTTTCTTCACCGGTACCTCCAGCTTCTTGGCCGACAGGGTGCGCGGCACCGCCCGCACCTGGTGGATGTCGTCCGGCACGTGCCGGGGCGACAGGGCGGTCCGCAGCTCCCGGCAGATCTTCTTCCGCAGTGCGTCGTCCAGTTCCAGCCCTTCGGCGAGCACCACGAAGAGCAGCAGCTCACCGGCACCGCCCTCGTTGTCCTCCAGGTGGACGACCACCGAGTCGACCACCTCGTCCAGCCCTTCGACCACGGAGTAGAACTCGGCGGTGCCGAGGCGTACCCCGCCCCGGTTGAGGGTGGCGTCGGAGCGGCCGGTGATGACGCAACCGCCCCGGGAGTTGACGGTGATCCAGTCGCCGTGCCGCCACACGCCCGGGTAGACGTCGAAGTACGCCTCCCGGTAGCGGCGGCCGTCCGGGTCGTTCCAGAACCCGACCGGCATGCTCGGCATCGGCTCGGTGATCACCAGCTCGCCAAGCTGGTCGATGACCGGAGTGCCGTCCGCCGAGCGGGCCTCCACCTTCGCCCCCAGCGCCCGGCAGGCGATCTCGCCGGCGTGCACCGGCAGCAGCGGTACGCCGCCGACGAACCCGGTGCAGACGTCGGTCCCGCCGGAGAGCGACTGGAGCTGAAGATGGTCACCGACCGCCTCGTAGACCCAGGTGAAGCCCTCGGCCGGCAGCGGCGCACCGGTCGAGCCGACCCCGCGCAGCGCACTGAGGTCGGCGATCTCCCTCGGCCGCAGCTCGGCCTTGCGGCAGGCCAGCAGGAACGGCGCCGAGGTACCGAAGTAGGTGGTGCCGGTCTCGGCGGCCAGCCGCCAGAGCGCCCCCAGGTCCGGGTGGCCCGGGTTGCCGTCGAACAGCACGATCGCCGCGCCCACCGCCGGGCCGGAGACCAGGAAGTTCCACATCATCCAGCCGGTGGTGGTGAACCAGAAGAACCGGTCGCCGGGGCCGAGGTCGTGGTGCAGGGCGAGCATCTTCAGGTGTTCCAGCAGGATGCCCCCGTGCCCGTGCACGATCGGCTTGGGCAACCCTGTGGTACCGGAGGAGTAGAGCACGTAGAGCGGATGGTCGAAGGGAACCGGATTGAAGGTGAGCGGCTCGTCGGTGTCGGCGGCCAGCTCGGCCCAGCCGAGCGCCCCGTCGGCCGGCGGGGCGGCCGGGTTCAGGTAGCCCAGCTGCACGGTGTGCGTCAGTGAGGGCAGGGCCGCCCGGATCGCCGCCACCTCGGACCGCCGGTCCACCGCCTTTTCGCCGTACCGGTAGCCGTCCACCGCGACCAGTACCGTCGGCTCGATCTGCTGCCAGCGGTCGGTGACGCTGCGGGTGCCGAACTCCGGCGCGCAGGAGGAGAAGATCGCGCCGAGACTGGCCGTGGCCAGCAGCAGAACGAAGGTCTCCGGGATGTTCGGTGCGTACGCGGCGACCCGGTCCCCGGGACCGACACCGAGCCGACGCAGCCCGGCCGCCACCCGACGGACCTGCTCACGCAGCTCGGCGGCGGTAAGGGTGACCGGCCCCCGGGTCTGGCTGTGGGCGATCACCACCGGGTCGTCGTCGGCCAGACCGGGCATCCGCAGCACGTGCTCGGCGTAGTTGAGGGTGGCACCGGGGAACCAGCGGGCGCCCGGCATCGCCCGGTCGGCCAGGGTCGCGGTCGGCGGGGTGTGCGCGATGACCGCGAAGTAGTCCCAGACCGAGCGCCAGAAGGCGTCCAGGTCGGTCACCGACCACTGCCAGAGGCTGTCGTAGTCGGCGAAGTCCAGCCCCCGCTCCGCACGTAGCCAACGCAGATAGTCACCGATCCGGGACATTTCGCATACGTCTGCCGGCGGCGCCCAGAGCACGTCACCCACTGTCATACCCCTCCCCCGGCCGGCACGACGCTGCGCATGGGCCGTGGCGCCATCTTGCCCTACCCCGCAGCGTCATTCTCCGCGCCTGTCACCAGCAACGATGCGTGGCCGACCCACATGCCATGGTCGGTCCGGATGTGGGCGGGCCGGGCGGTCCGGCCGATCGTCGGGCCGGCCACCGGCCGTCGGCCCGCCGACCGTCACCGGCAGCCACCAGTCCAGAGCCCGTCACCGGCAGCCACCGGCCCAGGGACCGTCACCGGCAGCCACCGCCCCAGGGACCGTCACCGGCAGCCACCGGACCGGGTCCGGAGGGACCACGGGTCCGGTAGCCACCGGCGTCGGGGACCGTCAGTGGTGGCCCGCCTCACCGGCCGGCAGCGGCTCGACCCGGTCGGCCAGGTGCTGGCGGACCGAGTGGACGACGGCCGCCGCCCAGACCGCGAGGATCAGCGCGTAACAGCTGTAGCGGACCACGGTGGACGCGTCGATCCAGTCGCTGGCCAGCAGGGTCCGGGAGTTGGTGATGACGATGATCCCGCCGACGGCCGAGCCGAGGACCCGGGGCGGCACCTTCCGGACCAGCCAGGCGGCGATAGGTGCGGCCACCATGCCACCGACCAGCAGGGCACCGACCAGGACCAGGTCGATCTTCTGGGAGCCGAGCGCGACCAGGAAGCCGAGGCTGGCGGCGATGGCCACCAGGAACTCGCTGGTGTCGATCGAACCGATCACCTTGCGCGGCTCCATCCGCCCGCTGGCCAGGATCGCCGGGGTGCCGATCGGCCCCCAGCCACCACCGCCGGTGGCGTCGACGAAGCCGGCGACCAGCCCGAGCGGACCGAGGAACCGCTTGCGCAGCGGCTTGCCGAGGTTTCCCCGGGGCAGCCCGAAGGTGGTGAACCGGGCCAGCAGGTAGATGCCCAGGCTGAGCAGGATCAGCGACATGACGGGGGCCGCGAAGGCGGTGCTCAGGTTGGTGAGGAAGGTCGCCCCGGCGAACGCCCCGATCGCACCTGGCACACCGACCTTGACCACGACCTGCCAGTCGACGTTACCGAATCGCCAATGTGCGGCACCGGAGACCAGTGTCGTACCGATTTCCGCGAGATGAACACTGGCTGACGCCACTGCCGCGTTGGTGTTGATAGCGAGCAGAAGTGTGGTGGATGTCACTCCGTACGCCATCCCCAGACTGCCGTCGACCAATTGAGCACCGAGACCAACCAGAGCAAGCAGAAGAATTTTGGACATTGTTCACCGCCAGTCGAGTAGGAGAGGCATCGACGGCACCAGCCACGCGAACCGTTGCCATCCAGCAATTACGTCCGCGTCGGACATTGGTACAGGTCAGCTGCGATTAACCGATCGCCGACCCGGCTCGCAGGGCACTAAATCCACCAACTCCCGCTTGACGTCCGACAGCGGTCGGCCAGGTCGGACGGGCCGGGGCGGGATCAGTGCAGCGCCGCCAAAGGATGATCATTTCGTACGCCGGCATCCGGTGAACGGATGTGTCCGACGCACCTCAGCACCAGGTCAGAGCCGATCCGACCTGCCGGTTCACGTACGCGGCACCGCGCCGATCGACATACCGGCCCCCACACAACCCTCCCTGCATTCCCTAGAGATTTGATAGGACTAATGCTTTTGCATCGATGAAGGTCATCGATGTACGGCATCGTTCGCGCAGGACACGCCGGCAGGCAAGAGGGTGTCCACATGATGGGATGGCGATCCACCAACTCCGGTACTACGCAGCACTGCCCAGCTCCCTGCTGTCGCCAAGTTGTTAACAATATGACTTGTTACAAGCACGTCATCAGGCGCTCCAATGCCATCGAAAACCACTGGAACGGACACGCCCCCGATGATCGACAGGCGCTTCACCGGCGCAAACTTCACGTCACTGATCGACTTGATGAGATTTAACGGAGTCGTAACTCAGCAAAGCTAACTTAATACGCGCTGCTCAATTGATCGCGGCAAATTACATTCGGCCGTCAGTCGACCCTGACCTCGACCAGCCCGTCGCAACGCGAGACCACCGCGATACGAAGTGGGAGCCCGATGAGACCTGCACCGAACACGCGCGACCTTGTCCTGGCCATCAGCCCCTGCGGCCTCCTGGAGCCCGGTCCCCGCATCGCGGCCGCCGCTCGGCGAGGCGGCGGGCTGGGCATCCTGGATCTGGCCGCAGGAGACGACTGGGCCCTCAGTGCGCTGACCCAGGCTGTCTCCTGGACCCGGGAACCGGTCGGGGTACGTGTCCCCGCCGGTTGCCGGGCCACCCCGGATCAGGTCGACCAGGCTGCCAGCGGCCGGGTCGACCTGGTGGTCCTGCCGGCCGATTCCCCCTGGGACCTCACCGGGGCCGTGACCCGGTACCGGGTACTGGCCGAGGTGACCAGCCTGGACGAGGCGCGGACGGCCACCGCCGCCGGGGTGCACGGCCTGATCGCCCGGGGCATGGAGGCCGGTGGACGGGTCAGCGACCTCAGCTCCTTCGTCCTGCTCCAGCAACTGGTCGCGGACGACGGCCTGGACCTGCCCGTCTGGGTGGCCGGCGGGATCGGCCCGCACACCGCCGGGGCCTGCCTGATCGGTGGTGCCGCCGGGGTGGTCCTGGACAACCAGCTCGCCCTCATGCCCGAATCCGAACTGCCCGACGACGTGCTGTCCCTGTTCCGGCACCTGGACGGCAGCGAGACCGTCCTGGTCGACGGGGAGCGGGGCACCCGGCGCGGCGGCCGGCACGACAGTACGTCCGCACTGCTGCCGATCGGTCAGGACGGCTGGCTCGCGGCGGTGTTCGCCGAGCGCTGGACCGACACCGCCGCAGCGGTACGGGGCATCCGGGACGCCATGCTGGCCGCCGCCGCCGACCGGGACGCCGGCCTCGCGCTCGCCCCCGGTGGCCCGCTCGCCACCACCCTCGGCATCCAGATGCCGGTGGCCCAGGGGCCGATGACCCGGGTCAGCGACGTGGCCGGCTTCGCCGCCGCCGTCGCCGCCGACGGCGGCCTGCCGTTCATCGCCCTCGCCCTGGCCAGCGCGGAACAGTCCCGCCGGATGCTGGAGGAGACCGCCGGCCAGCTCGGCGACCAGCCGTGGGGCGTCGGGGTGCTCGGCTTCGCGCCCGAGGAACTGCGCGCGGCGCAGCTGGACGTGATCCGGGAGATCCGCCCCCGGTACGCGATCATCGCCGGTGGTCGACCGCCGCAGGCGAAGGCCCTGGAGGAGCAGGGCATCAGCACGTTCCTGCACGTCCCGTCGCCCGGCCTGCTGCGGCAGTTCCTGCGGGCCGGCGCCCGGAAGTTCATCTTCGAGGGCGCGGAATGCGGTGGCCACGTCGGACCCCGGGCCAGCTTCCCGCTCTGGGAGGCCCAACTGCTGGTCCTCGACGAGTTCCTCACCGGCCAGCCGGACGAGGCCGCCCGGGTGCAGGTCTTCTTCGCCGGTGGTGTGCACGACGCCCGCTCCGCCGCGATGGTGGCGGCGACGGCCGGGGCGCTGACCCGCCGGGGCGTCCAGATCGGCGTGCTGATGGGCACCGCCTACCTCTTCACCGCCGAGGCCGTCACGCACGGCGCGGTGCAGCCGCTGTTCCAGCAGGCGGCGGTCGAGGCCACCAGCACCTCCCTGCTGGAGACCGCGCCCGGCCACGCGACCCGTTGCCTGCACACCCCGTTCGTCGACGACTTCCACCGGCTGCGGGTCGAGTTGGAGACCGCCGGGGTGGAGAGCCGCGAGGTCTGGGAACAGCTGGAGCTGCTCAACGTCGGCCGGCTCCGGCTGGCCAGTAAGGGGCTGCGGCGCGACGGCGACAACCTCGTCCAGGTGGACGAGGCCACCCAGGCGGCCGAGGGGCTCTTCATGGCCGGTCAGGTGGCCGCCCTGCGGGATCGCACCACCACGGTGGCGGAGCTGCACGCGCAGGTCAGCACCGGTGCACAGGAGCTGCACGCGACGCGTACCGCCGGGTTGACCGTCGAGCTGTTCGACCCGGTCGAGCCGGTCGAGGAGGCGCCCGCGCCGCTGGACATCGCGATCGTCGGGATGGCCTGCATGCTGCCGGGCTCACCCGACCTGGCCAGCTTCTGGCAGACCGTACTCAGCGGTGCGGACGCGGTCACCGAGGTGCCACCCCAGCGCTGGGACGTCGAGCACTACTACGCCCCGGAGGTGGGGCCGGGCCAGACCGGCCGGATCAGTGTCTCCAAGTGGGGCGGCTTCATCGACCCGGTCCCGTTCGACGCGATCCGCTACGGCATCCCGCCGGCCGCGTTGAGCAGCATCGACCCCACCCAGCTGCTGGCCCTGGAGGTCTCCCACCGGGCCCTGGTCGACGCCGGGTACGCCTACGACACCCCCGGTGCGGACCACTCCCGGACCGGTGTCATCTTCGGCGCCGAGGCGGGTAGCGACATGGGCCACGCGCAGACCCTGCGCACCATGCTCCCCGCCTACCTCGGTGAGGTACCCGAGGAGCTGGAGGACCAACTCCCCACCGTCAACGAGGACAGCTTCCCCGGGGTCCTGGCCAACGTCATCGCCGGTCGGGTGGCCAACCGGCTCGACCTGGGCGGGCCGAACTTCACCGTGGACGCCGCCTGCGCCTCGTCGCTGGCCGCGATGGACGCGGCCTGCAAGGAGCTGGCCTCCGGGGACAGCGACCTGATGATCTGCGGCGGTGCCGACCTGCACAACGGCATCAACGACTACCTGATGTTCACCTCCGCGCACGCCCTCTCCCCCACCGGGCGGTGCCGCACCTTCGACAGCACCGGCGACGGCATCGCCCTCGGCGAGGGCGTGGCATGTGTCGTCCTGAAGCGGCTCGCCGACGCCGAACGCGACGGCGACCGGATCTACGCGGTGGTCAAGGGGCTCGGCGGGGCCAGCGACGGGCGGGCCCTCGGGCTCACCGCGCCCCGGCCGGACGGCCAGCGCCGGGCCCTGGACCGGGCCTACCGGCACACCGGCATCTCCCCCCGCCAGGTGGGGCTGGTCGAGGCGCACGGTACCGGCACGGTGGTGGGTGACCGGACGGAGCTGGAGACCCTGACCAGGCTCTTCGTCGAGTCCGGTGCCGAGCCCGGGAGCTGCGCGCTCGGCTCGGTCAAGTCGCAGATCGGGCACACCAAGTGCGCCGCCGGTCTGGCCGGTGTGATCAAGACGGCCCTCGCGTTGTACACCGGGGTCAAGCCGCCCACGATCCACCTGGCGAACCCCAACCCGGCCTGGAGCCCCGAGCGGAGCCCGTTCGCCTTCTACACCGAGGCCCGTCCGTGGACCGCGCCGCCGCAGGAGCGGATCGCCGGGGTGAGCGCGTTCGGTTTTGGCGGCACCAACTTCCACGTGGTGCTCAGCGCGTACGCCGACGTGCCCGAGCCCCGGCACAGCCGGCAGACCTGGCCGGCGGAGCTGTTCTGCTTCCGGGGCATCGACACCGAGGCCGCCCACCAGGCGATCCGGAAGCTCGCCGACGAGCTGCGGACGGGACGGACCGGGTCGCTGGCCGAGCTGGCCGCCACCGTCGCCGCGCAGTCCGCCGGCCGGTCCGGACCGGTCCGGGTGGCGGTCGTTGCCCGTGACCTCGACGAGCTGGCCACCCTGTTGGACCGGGCGCTGACCGGCGGGCACGACCCCGGCAAGGGTCTGGTCCAGCCGGCCGATCCGGCCCAGGCCCCGGCCGGCCAGCTCGCCTTCCTCTTCCCCGGCCAGGGCAGCCAACGCCCCGGGGCGCTCGCCGAGCTGTTCGTGGCCTTCCCCGAGCTGCGGCGGTACCTGGCCCTGGACCGGGACGTGGCGGAGCTGATGTTCCCGCCCGCCGCCTTCGACCAGCAGAACCGCCGCGCGCAGGAGGACCGGGTCCGGGACACCCGGATCGCCCAGCCCGCCCTGGGCATCGGCGGACTCGCGGTCGACCACCTGTTGCGCCGGGTCGGCGTACGCCCCGACACCACCGCCGGGCACAGCTACGGCGAGCTGGTCGGCCTCTGCGTCGCCGGGGCCTTCGACCCGACCACGCTGCTGGACCTCAGCCGGAAGCGGGCCGCCTCGATCCTCGACGCCTGCGGCGACGACCCCGGCACCATGGCCGCGGTCACCGCCACCGCCGACCAGGTGGGCCGGGTACTCGCCGAGGCCGGGCTGTCCAGCGAGGTGGTCCTGGCCAACCAGAACGCCCCCACCCAGGTGGTCATCTCCGGCCCGACCGCCGCCGTGCAGGCGGCCGTGGCGGCGCTCAAGACGGCCGGGCTCTCCGCCCGGGGTCTCTCGGTGGCCTGCGCCTTCCACAGTCCGGTCGTCTCCGGCGGCGTCGACCGGTTCGCCGAGGTCCTGGCGTCCCGGCCGGTCCGTCAGCCGGAACTGCCGGTCTGGTCGAACCTGACGGCCGGCGCCTACACCGGGGGCGCCGACCAGGTCCGCCGCCAACTCGCCGAGCAGATCGGCGCCCCGGTGCGGTTCGTAGAACAGATCGAGGCGATGTACGCCAGTGGGGTCCGGATCTTCGTGGAGACCGGCCCCGGACAGGTGCTCACCAAGCTGGTCCGGTCGGTGCTCGGCGAACGGCCGCACCTGGCGGTGGCCACGGAACGGAGCACCACCGAGGGACTGCGCAGCTTCCTGCTCGCCCTCGCCGAGTTGGCCTGTGCCGGCGTGCCGGTGCAGACCGGCTGGTTGTTCCACGACCGGGTTTCCCCCAGCACCCCCGCCACCGGGTCGGACCACCGTCCGATCTGGACGGTCGACGGTCAACTCGTCCGCGACCGGGACGGTAACTGCCTGCCCGGAGGCATGACCCCTCCGCGACGGATCAAGGAGTTGTCGATGACAGCATCGAACGGGGCCGCCTCGAACGGCGGCCACGACAGCCGGGGCGAGCTGCTCGGCGAGTTCCTCCGCACCACCCGGGAGATGATCGCCTCCCAGCGGGACGTCATGCTCGCCTACTTCGCCGAGGGGCCGGCCGGCCGGCTGGTCTGGCAGCCCGCCGAGGCGTACCCGCCGTTCGCCCTGCCGGCCGGGTCCGCCACGGTCGCGCCGCAGGCCGCACTGGCCGCGCCGACCGTGCTGCCGCCGGCTCCGGTGAGCCCCGCACCGGCCGGACCGGTACCCGTGGCGCCGGTCCCGACGAACGGCGGTCCGGTGGTTCCGGCCAACGGTGGCGCACCGGCGGCAGCGGCTTCGGCCAACGGTGGTGCGGCGGTGCTGACCGCCCCGGCCGCCCCGGCTGCCCCGGTCGCCCCCGCCGGTACGCCCGCCCCGGTCATCCAAGCCGCCATCCTCGCCGTCATCAGCGAACGCACCGGCTACCCCACCGACCTCATCGAACTCGACCTCGACCTCGAAGCCGACCTCAGCATCGACAGCATCAAACGCGCCGAAGTCGCCGGAGAAGTCGCCCTCCGACTCCAACTCCCCATCGAAGGCGACGAAGCCGAACTCGAAGACCTCGTCAAAGCCCGCACCGTCCGCACCATGGTCAACTGGCTCGACATCCGCATCAACACCGGCACCCCGGCGGCAGCGGCCCCGGCCAATGGCGGTACGGCGGTGCTGACCGCCCCGGTCGCCCCCGCCGGTACGCCCGCCCCGGTCATCCAGGCCGCCATCCTCGCCGTCATCAGCGAACGCACCGGCTACCCCACCGACCTCATCGAACTCGACCTCGACCTCGAAGCCGACCTCAGCATCGACAGCATCAAACGCGCCGAAGTCGCCGGAGAAGTCGCCCTCCGACTCCAACTCCCCATCGAAGGCGACGAAGCCGAACTCGAAGACCTCGTCAAAGCCCGCACCGTCCGCACCATGGTCAACTGGCTCGACAACCGGATCAACAACACCGGAGCCGACGGGTCCACCGCCGACGCGGGTACCGCCCCGGCGGCGGTGACCGCCCCGGCCGAGACCCGGGCCGGGATCGCCCCGAAGCGGCTGCTCCCCACCGAACTGCCGGTGAGCGGGGCGGAGACCGCCCCAGCCGGGACGCTGAACGGCACCCGGTTCCTGCTGACCGGTGGTGGACCGGTGCTGGCGCAGCTCGCCGAGCTGCTCGGCGAGCACGGCGCGGCCGGTGCGACCGGCACGATCGGCGCCAGGTCGACCGAGCAGCTCGCCGGGGTCGACGGGGTGATCATGCTCGACGGCCTGGCCGGGGGCACCAAGCCGCTGCTGCCGGGCGCGTTCCCCTTCCTCAAGCAGGCGCTGGCCGGTACGCCGCGCTGGTTGATCGCGGCGGTACCCGCGACCGGCGGGGACCGGGTCGACGGCCTGCGTGGGCTGTTCCGGACCATTGCCCGGGAGTACCCGGAGCTGACCGTCCGGCTGGTCGAGGTGGACGCGGCGGCCGGGCCGGAGCAGGTCGCCCGGCAACTCGTCGACGAACTGCTGACCGGTGGCAGTACCCCGATCGTCGCCCGCCGGGGCGACGACCGGTACCTGCTCGACCTGACCCCGGTCGAGCTGGGCGCGCTGGCCGCCGGCGGTGCCGGACCGGCCGGTGACGGGGTGGCCGAGGCCGACGCCCTCGGGCTGTCCCGGGAGTCGGTGGTGGTGCTGGTCGGCGGGGCCCGGGGGATCACGCCCTGGTTCGCCCGTACCCTCGCCTCGGCCAGCCGGTGCCGGATCGAGCTGGTCGGCCGGACGCCGCTGCCAGAGGGTCCGGAGGAGTCGGACCTGGCCGCCGCCACCGACAAGTCGGCGCTGATCGCGGCGCTGGCCAAGCGGGGCATGCGCTCGCCGGCCAAGATCGAGCGGACCGCGTCGGCGATCCTCGCCGGCCGGGAGGTCGCCGCCACCCTCGCCGAGCTGTCCGAACTCGGCAGCGAGGTGCGCTACCACAGTCTGGACGTCCGGGACACCGAGGCGACCCGGAAGCTGCTCAACGACATCCACCGCACGTACGGCCGGATCGACGGCCTGGTCTATGCGGCCGGGATCATCGAGGACAAGCTGATCGCGGAGAAGGACCCGAAGTCCTTCGCCCGGGTCTTCGACACCAAGGTCGACGGCGCCCGCGCCATGCTGGACGCCCTGGACGAACTGCCCGGCGACCCGCGCTTCGTGGTCCTGTTCGGCAGCATCGCCGCCGCCTACGGCAACCGAGGTCAGGGCGACTACGCGGCGGCCAACGACGCACTCGACTCGATGGGTACCCGCTGGGCGACCCGTACCGGCAACCGCTGCCTGACCGTCCACTGGGGGCCGTGGGCTCCCGCTCCCGGGCACGCCGGGATGGTCACCCCCGAGCTGAGCAAGGAGTACGCCCGCCGGGGCATCGAGCTGATCGACCCCGAGGAGGGTGCGCTCAGCCTGCTCCGCGAGCTGGCCTGGGGCGAGCCGACGGTCACCTCCGTGGTCTACACCGCGTCGGGCTGGTGAACCGATGAGTGCGAGCACCGACAACCGGGAGCTGATAGCCATCGTCGGCATGGCGGCGCTGATGCCCGGCGCCGCCGACCTGGAGAGCTACTGGCGCAACCTGGTCGACGGCCGGGACGCGATCACGGACGTACCGACGAACCGGTGGGACGAGGAGTTCTACGACCCGGAGCTGGCCCACCGACCGGACCGGCTGTACTGCCGGCGGGGCGGCTTCGTGGACGAGCACGCCACCTTCGAACCGCTGAAGTTCGGCATCATGCCGTCGTCGATCGCGGAGATCGAGCCGGACCAGCTCATCGCGTTGGAGGTGGCCGCCAAGGCCATCGACGACGCGGGTGGGCCGGACCGGCTCCCCGCCGGCGACCGGGTCGGCGTGATCATCGGTCGGGGCGGCATCCTCAGCCCCGCCCAGGCCCGGTACGCCCAGCGGGTCCGGATGTCCAGCCAGGTCATCCAGATCCTGCGGGACCTGATGCCGGACCTGACCCCGGAGCAGCTGGACCTGGTCCGGCAGAAGTTCGACGAGCGGCTCGGCCCGCACCAGCCGGAGGGCACCATCGGCCTGGTACCCAACCTGGCCGCCTCCCGGGTGGCCAACCGGCTCAACCTGCGCGGCCCGGCGTACACCATCGACGCCGCCTGCGCGTCCTCGCTGATCGCGGTGGACCAGGGCATCACCGAGCTGGTCAACGGCCGGCTGGACGCGGTACTGGCCGGTGGGGTGCACCACGTGCACGACATCAGCTTCTGGTCGGTGTTCAGCCAGCTCCGGGCGTTGTCCCGGCAGGGGGAGATCCGGCCCTTCGACAGCACCGCCGATGGCCTGCTGATCGGTGAGGGCACCGGGATCGTGGTGCTGAAGCGGTTCCGCGACGCGGTCCGCGACGGCGACCGGGTGTACGCGGTGATCCGGGGCAGCGGGGTGTCCAGCGACGGCCGCTCGGCGAGCATGTTCAACCCGGCGGTCTCCGGTCAGGTGCTGGCGATCGAGCGGGCCTGGGCGATGGCCGGGCTGGACCCGACCGCGCCGGACGCGCTCGGCATGCTGGAGGCGCACGGCACGGGTACCCCGACCGGTGACGCCGCCGAGCTGACCACGGTGGGCCAGGTGTTCGGCCCGTACACCGGTGGGGAACGGCCGGTCATCGGCTCGGTGAAGTCGATGATCGGGCACACCATGCCGGCCGCCGGCATCGCCGGCCTGATCAAGGCGGTCCTCGCCGTGCACCGGGGGGTGCTGCTGCCCACCCTGCACTGCGACAACCCGCGCAAGGAGCTGGCGGGTACCCGGTTCGCGCCGATCGCCACGGCCCGGCCGTGGGAGAGCGACGGTCCGCGCCGGGCCGGGGTGAACGCCTTCGGGTTCGGCGGCATCAACGCCCACGTGATCGTCGAGCAGGTACCGGAGCCGGTCGGCGGTCGCCGGTCGGGCGGCACCACCCCGGCCGCCACGGCCGCGGTGATCGCCGAGCCGGACGAGGTGCTCTGGCTCGCCGCCCCGGACCAGGCCGCGTTGGCCGCCCTGCTGGACCGGGACGACCAGGCGGTACGCGCACTCGGCACCGGGCTGGCCCGGGGTGACCGGGCCGTGGGCCCGGCGGACCGGTGCCGGCTGGGCATCGTCAGCCCGACCGACAAGCTGCTGGCGGTGGCCCGCCGGATCGTGGCCAAGGGTCAGCCGTGGCGGGGCGGCCGGGACATCTGGTTCAGCCCGGACCCGCTGCTGGCCGGCGGCGGCAAGCTCGCGTTCGTCTTTCCCGGTCTGGAGGCGGAGTTCTCCCCGCGTACCGCCGACATCGCCGCCCACTTCGGGCTGCCGGACCGGGAGTGGTCCGCCGCCGACCTGGGCCGGCACGGTGCCGGGCTGATCGAGGTGGGCAAGCTCCTCGACCAGGCGCTACGCCGGGTCCGGATCAACCCGGACGCGGTCGGTGGGCACAGCATCGGCGAGTGGACGGCGGCGGCGACCAGCGGCCAGATCAGCACCGCCGCGATGGACGAGTTCCTGGAGATGTTCAACGCGGACAGCGTCGAGATCTCCGGGTACCTCTTCGCCGCCGTCGGGGCCGGCGCCGACCAGGTCACCCCGTTGCTGCCGGACTTCCCGGGCGTGGTGCTCTCGCACGACAACGCCCCGGCCCAGTCGGTGGTCAACGGTCCGGAGGACCAGGTCGACCGGCTCATCGAGGCGCTGCGGGAGCGCAACATCCTCTGCCAGAAGCTGCCGTTCCGCTCGGCGTTCCACACCCCGGCGTTCGCCGAGGGGCTGACCTCGATCGGCGCCGCGCTTGGCCGCTGGGCGGTGCACCCGACCAGCGTGCCGGTCTGGTCGGCCACCCTGGCGGCTCCGTTCCCGGCCGACGAGGCGAAGGTGAACGAGCTGTTCGTCCGGCACATGATGGAGCCGGTCTGGTTCCGGCAGACCGTCGCGGCGATGTACCAGCAGGGCTTCCGGGTCTTCCTCCAGGTCGGTGCCGGTCAGCTCGCCTCGCTGATCAGTGACAACCTGCGCGGGCAGGAGCATCTGGCGATGCCGGTCAACGTGGCGCACCGCGACGGGCTCAACCAGTTGCGTCGGGTGGCCACCGCGCTGTGGGTGGAGGGCGGTGACCCGGACCTGCGGGCCCTCGACGTCACCCCGCCGGCGCCGAAGAAGACCGTCGGTAGCGGCCGGAAGGGTCCGGTCGTCCGGCTCGACCTGGGTGGTCCGCTGGTCCGGCTCGGTGACGGTGCGGCCGGTCTGCTCGGTACGGCGCGCGCGACGGGCGGTGCCGGCACCGGTGGCCTGGTGGGTACCGGCACCGGATCCGGCCTGCCCGGCAACGGATCCGGCCTGCCCGGCAACGGCACCGGAGCGACGGCGCCGGGCGCCGGGCACGCAGTGGCGGAGCAGTCGGGTGATCCGGCTGCCGCACTCGCCGCCCTGCACCGGCTGGCCGGGCACTCCAGTGCCGCCGCCGAACTCGCCGGCCTGCTCAAGGACGCGGCACAGGGCGCGGTGACGGTACTGTCCGCCGCCGGGTCGCCCGCACCGGTCCGGGAACGCCCCGCACCGCCGGCGCCGCCGGTCGTACCCCCGAGCCGTCCGGTGACCGCGCAACCGGTACCGGCCGGAGCAGCACCGGCGACGGCGGCGGCACCGGCAACCGCACCGGCACCGGCCGTCCAGCCCGGCGTCAACCAGGTGATCCACAAGAGCACCCTGCAGGTCTCCACGCAGACCATGCCGTACCTGCTCGACCACTGCTTCTTCGTGCAGCCGGACGACTGGCCGGACCCGGAGGACCGCTGGCCGGTGGTACCGGCCACCACCCTCGTCCAGCACATGATCGACGCGGCGGAGCAGGCGGTACCCGGGATGCGGGCGATCGCTGTCCGGGATGCGCGGTTCAACCGCTGGCTGATCGCCGAGCCGGGCCAGGACGTGGAGATCACCGTGAAGTCCGCCGGGGACAACGTGGTCAGCGTGATCCTCGGCGCGTACGCCCGATCCACAGTGGAGCTTGCGGCCAACTACCCGTCCCGGACCCCGCAGGTCTGGCGGCACGATCCGGCGACCGAGACGCCGCCGACGCTGGGCGCCGCGGAGATGTACACCGAGCGGTTGATGTTCCACGGCCCGCAGTTCCAGGGCGTGACCGCCGTGCACGCGCTAGGCGAGATGCACGTCCGGGGCGTGGTGACCGCGCCGGTCCCACCGGGGGCGTTGCTGGACAACGCGCTCCAGCTGATCGGGAACTGGCTGATCACCACCCAGCCCTTCCGGACCGTGGCACTGCCGGTGGGACTCGGGCACATCCGGTTCTTCGGTCCGCCCCCGCCGCCCGGTCGGGCGTTCGAGTGCGTCGCCCGGGTCCGGGAGATCACCGACGCCCAACTCGTCGCCGACACGCAGCTCGTCCACGAGGGCCGGGTCTGGGCCCAGATCGACGGCGCGGTGGACCGGCGGTTCGACAGCCACCCCCAGGCCCGCCCGGCGGAACGGTTCCCGGAGCGGCACCCGATGTCGCTGCAGCAGCCGGAGGGCTGGACGATGGCCTTCGACTGCTGGACCGACCTGGTCACCCGGGGGATGGCGGCCCGGGGCATCCTCGGCACCGCCCAGTACGCGGAGTTCGAACGCCAGCCCACCGTGACGCGCAAACAGTGGATGCTCGGCCGGATCGCGGTGAAGGACGCCGTCCGGTTCCGGTTGTGGGAGAACGGCGCCACCGACGTCTACCCGATCGAGCTGACCGTCCGCAACGAACCGGACGGCCGGCCCCGGGTGGATGTCCGGCCCGGCCCCGGCCGGCTGGACTGCCTGGTCTCGCTCGCCCACAGCGGGGAGATCGGGGTGGCGCTCGCGGTGCCCCGGCCCCCGGACGGGACGCCGGACCGGCCCGGTCCCGGCATCGACGTGGCGGAGATCCCCGCCCCGGGTACCGACCCCGCCCCGCTCGCGCTGACCGAAGCGGAGTCCGCCCTGCTGGCCGGTCTGGCCGCCGACGACGCGCAGCGGGCCGAGTGGATCACCCGGTTCCGGGCCGCCAAGGAGGCGGTCGGCAAGGCCGAGTGCAGCCCGCTCGGCCGTACCTCCGAGGTGTACCCGGTGGTGGCGGCGACCGCCGACCGCATCACCGTCACCGTCGCCGACCGGGTCTACACGGTCGGCCACCGGGAGGTCCGCAACCCGGACGACCTGCCGCCCCGGCGCTACGTCGTGGCCTGGACCTGGGGCCCCGATCCGGCCACCGGACCCACCCGGAGCAGCCAGTGAACCGCCCCGAACCCCTCATCAGCCTAAGGAGAACGCCATGAGTACGGCCCAGGCCACCATCCTCGCCGACCTCACCGAGATGATCCACGCCGTACTGGGCGAGTTCGCGGCCGACACCGAGATCACCATGGACACCACCTTCCGCGACGAGCTGGGCATGGAGAGCATCGACGTGGTCGCACTCGCCGGCCGCCTCCAGTCGCGGTACGGCAACAGCGTGAACTTCGCCCACTTCGTGGCGAAGCTCGACCTGGAGAACGTCCGCGAGCTGCGGGTGGGTCAGCTCGTCGAGCACATCGAGCGTTCCCTGGCGGAACCCGATGCCCAGCCGGCCGGGGTGGTGGGCCAGTGACCATGGTCCGCGCGAACGGGATCTCGGTCCACGTGCAGCGGCTGGATCCCCCGCCGGGGGTCGACGCGGCGACGGTGGCCGACCCGGACGGCGTCGACACGGCGGCCGGGGCCACCCCGGACGGCGGTGCCCCCACCGTCGTCCTGATCCACGGGGTGGCCTCGGACAGCCTGGCCAGCTGGTACTTCACGCTGGCCGAGCCACTGTCCCGGGTTGGCCTGCGGGTGGTCATGTACGACCTGCGGGGACACGGCCGGACCGACCGCCCCGGGTCCGGGTACGCCCTGGACGACTTCGTCGACGACCTGACCGCGCTGCTGACCGAGCTGGACGTGACCGGACCGCTCTACCTGGTCGGCAACTCGTTCGGCGGGACCGTCGCCTTCGGCTACGCGGCCCGCCACCCGGGCCGGGTGGCCGGGATCACGGCGCTGGAGTCCGCGCCGCCGATCCCGGCCTGGATGACCCGGGTGGCCCGTCGGCTGGGCCGGGCCGCCGGTTTCCTCCCCCGTGCGGGTGCGCTCGCCGAGATCGCCGCCCGGCACGGGGAGGGCGCGATCCGGCGGGCCCGGGACACCGGTGACCTGCTGTCCAGCACCACGGTGGCCCGGGAACTGCCGGCCAGCCGGTTGCCCACCACCGAGGAGCTGGCGGCCATCACCGTCCCGGTCCTCTGCGTCTACGGCGGCCGGTCCGCCGTGGTGGAGCTGGTTCCCGCCGTACGGGAGCTGTTCCCGCAGGCGCGCACCGTCGTACTGCCCGACCAGAAGCACTCGGTCCTGATCGACCAGCCGGATGTGATCCGCCAGCTCGTCCTCACCTGGCTCGGTGCGGACTGCGGCCTCCGGCTCGCCCATCCCGCCCCCACCCCGTGACAGCCAACCCCGCAGGAGGTCTCCCGATGGACACCCCGATCGAAGGCCGATCGATCATCATCAGCAACGGCCGGTGCGGTTCCACCCTGCTCTCCGACCTGATCGCCGACGAGCCGGACACCCTGTCGGCGCAGGAGTTCTTCATGTCGGTGGCGCCCTGGGTACGCAGCGCCGACGTGATCACCGGGCCGGAGTACTGGGGGATCCTGAGCAGCCCGAAGGCCGAGCTGTCCACGCTGTTCCGGATCGGACTGCCGCCCAAGGAGCTGCGCTACCCGAAGACCGGCCGGTGGGCGAACCGGATGACGGCCCTGCCCCGGATCCTCGCCATCACCCTGTCCAAGGTCTCGGCGGACCCGGACCAGCTCTTCGACCAGCTCGCCGAGCAGGTTCCCGACTTCCCCACCCAGAGCGTCAGTGAGCACCACCGGATGTTCCTGGACCTGTTGGCCACGCTGACCGGCCGGCGCCGCTGGGTGGAGCGGTCCGGCGGGTCCAGCCACGTCGCGCCGTACCTACTGCGGTCCTTCCCGGACTGCAAGGTGGTGTACCTGACCCGCAACTGGGACGACACCGCGCAGTCGATGAGCCGGCACCCGTCGTTCCAGCTGATCCAGTTGCGGGTGGAGTTCCTCGGCCGGTGCGGGCTCGACCCGTTCCGGATCACCCCCGAAGACACGGTGCCGGACGACCTGGCCCGGTACCTGCCGGACCGGCTCACCGCCGACCTGCTGCGGGAACGCGGCCAGGACATCCGCCGTTACCTGGCGCTCTGCGCGTTCATGACCAGCCAGGCCGACCAGGCGCTCACCGACATCCCGCCGCATCACCTGATGCGGATCAGCTACGAGGACCTGGTCGCCGACCCGGTGGACCGGCTCACCGACCTCGGCCGGTTCCTGGAGTTCGGCGACCCGGCCGGGTGGGCGCAGCAGGTCGCCGGGCGGGTGAAGGCCCCGACCCGGACCCGCGAGGCCGCCCCGGCCTGACGGTCCCCGGGCCTACCCGACCGACGGTTCCAGGGTCGGTCCCGGGGTCGGCCCCACCAACGGCCCCGGGCCGAACCGGGTACCGACCGCGGCACACCGCAGCACCGCCTGCCCGACGGTGGCGTGCCGCACCCGTACCGCCGTGCCGGTCGGGGTGAGTCCGCTCCCCCGGCCGGCGTCTGCGGTCCGGCCCCAGCCCCGGGCCGCCCCCGCGTCCCGGTTCCCGTACCTGCCAGGAAAGAAGGAGATAGGTGAAGTTACTCCGGATCCCCGCACGGCGACTGCTCTCCGCAGTGGCCGTCCTGGGCCTTGTACCCGCGTTGGCGGTCCCGGCTCCGGCGCAGTCCGCGCCGGTGGAGGAGACCTCGTCGGTCGACGCGGCGGCGCAGAAGTACGACCGGCGGCTGCTCGCCAAGGCCACGCCGGACGAGTGTTTCGCCGGGGTGGGGCTGCCCTACCCGGCCGGTCCGCCGTGCGAGGCGGGCCAGGCCAAGGTCAACCAGTCGTACCTGTGGGGGATGACCCGGGCCGACCAGCACCTGTGGTTCGGTACCGGCGCCAACATCAACTGCCTCACCAGTGGCCGGAACCTGCAGAGCACCGAGCCGAACCTCACCGAGGACTGGGTGTGCGAGTACGGCGAGAGCCAGATCGCCAAGCGGAACCCCTCGCTGCCGCCCACCCTCGGTGACCACCGGCCGCCTCGGATGTACCAGTACGACCTGCACACCGGGCAGTCCGTCGAGAAGACGGTCCTGGTGAAGAACGCCGGTCCCGAGCACGCGAACCGGCTCAGCTCCACCGCCGGGATCCGGGCGGCCGGTAACCACCAGGGGGTCGTGCTGCTGGCCGGGCCGGCGCTGGCGCAGAGCATCAACCTGTTCGCCTTCGATGCCGACACCGGGGCCTTCCTCGGTTCGACGAACCTGCCGCAGTACGGCAACATCCGGCACTTCGTGGTGGCCGACAACGTCCTCTACGCCGGGGTCGGCGTGGGGGCCAACGGCGGCGCCGGCGGTCACGTGCTGCGCTGGACCGGCGACAAGACCAACCCGTTCGGCTTCATCGAGGTGGCCGACCTGCCCGCCCAGGCCGCCGACCTGACCGTGCACCAGGGACGGATCTTCATTTCCACCTGGATCGGCAACGGGGACGACGGCCTGGCCGTCGACGGTCCGGTCGCCGGTGCGGGCGACGTGCTCGCCGGCATCTGGATGAGCCCGAAGCTGGCCGACGGCGAGCCCGGCCTGAACCCGGCCGACGCCAACGGCTGGCGCAAGGTCTGGGACGTCGGCCAGTACGAGCCGGACCCGGTGGTGGCCAGCACCTACGCCCTCGGCGGCCTCGCCTCCTACGGCGGTCAGCTCTACTGGGGCACCATGCACGTACCGCTGAAGGCCACCTACACCCACCTGCTCCGGTACCCGCCGGCCGATGAGGAATCGTCCCGCATTGCCATCCAGAACACCCAGCGGTCGATCAGCATCTTCCGGGGCTGGAACTTCGGTAACGACCGGCAGCAGGTCGATCTGCTCTACGGTGCGGCCGAGCTGCCGGCGTTCGACCCGGCGGCGAACGGGGGTGCCGGTGCCTGGGCGTTGCAGTCGACCAACAACACCCCGCTGTACGGCTCGGGTGGGCTCGGCAACCCGTACAACAACTACACCTGGAAGATGGTGGTGGCCGGCGGGCGGCTCTTCGTCGGCACGATGGACTGGAGCTACATCTCCAAGGACCTGGGCAGCCAGACGGCCCGGCAGCTCGGCCTCCCCGCGTCGGCGGCGGCCACGTTGAGTGCCGCGCCGACCCTGGCGGAGGAGGCGCGGACCAGCGAGACGCCGCCCGCGACCTTCGGTGGTGACCTGTTCGTCTTCAACTCGCCCTGGAGTCCCGCCGAGGTGGTCGACAACGCCGGGTTCGGCAACTACCTGAACTACGGGGTCCGGAACATCGTCACCGACGGGACGGACCTCTACCTCGGGATGGCCAACCCGATGAACCTGCGTACCGACCCGAACGACGACATCCCGGAGGGCGGCTGGGAGCTGATCCAGCTCCGCACCCGGCCCTGGTAGGCGGCGGTTGACCGGACCGGCGCCCGTGTCCCAGCCGGATGCGGGCGCCGGGCCGGTCCCGTCCGGACAGCACTTAACACACCGTCGCCGAACGCTTACCTTCCTCGAACATGGATGGCGCAAGCTACCCCTATGATGACAATTCACAGAATTCGCCAGGTCGGGCGGCGGTCCGCCGGCCGCCGCACACCGCTGGTGCTGGCGGTGGCACTTCTCATCGTCCTCAGCGGTTGCCGCGCCGATCGGACCGAACCGGGGCCGGAACAGCGCACCCCCCAGTCGACCGTCAGCGCAGACCGGCTGCCGACCGGCACCTCCGTACGGACCATCCAGGTGGACGGCCGGGAGCGCGGCTACCGGGTGTACCGGCCGGCGTCGGTCCCGCTCACCGGGCCGGTCCCCCTGGTGGTCATGCTGCACGGCGCCCTCGGCACCGGCGAACAGGCGGAGTCGTCGTACGGCTGGAACGCCGAGGCGGACCGGGGCGGTTTCCTGGTCGTCTACCCCGACGGGCTCAACCGGGCGTGGGCGGTGACGAAGGACTGCTGCGGGGCGCCGGCCCGGGAGAGGGTCGACGACACCGCCTTCATCACCCGCCTGGTCACCACCCTCTCGGCCGAACTGCCCGTCGACCCGGCCCGGGTCTACGTCACCGGGATCTCCAACGGTGGCCTGCTCGCCTACCGCCTGGTCTGCGAGACGGACCTGTTCGCCGCGGTCGGCGCGGTGGCCACCACGCTGGTCGGTGACTGCGCCGATCCGGCACCGGTCTCGGTGATCCACATCCACGGTACGGCGGACCAGACCATGCCCTACGGCGGCGGACCGGGTAAGCGGGACAACGGGGGCACCGGCCGCAACCCGGTACGGATCAACGGGCCGGCGACGACGGAGCTGGTGGCCCGGTGGCGGGCGGTCGACCGGTGCGGCGCACCCGAGGTCACCACCACCGCAGCGGTCACCACGACCCGCGCGGACTGCCCGGACGGGCGGTCCGTCGAGCTGCTCGCGGTGGCCGGCGCCGGTCACCAGTGGCCCGGCGGCGCCGCGCCGAACGAGCGGACGCAACGCCTGCTCAACCTCGATCCGCCCAGTACCGCGTTGAACGCCACCGCCACCATCTGGCGCTTCTTCAGCGCCCATCCCCGGACCACCGGCGGCTGACCCCGGCCACCGGCCCGGCCGCCACCCCAGCACAGGGAGCAGCACATGACCAGCAGAGGCACCCCGCCAACGGTCGAGGTCGACCAGCTCGTCAAGCGGTACCCGAAGAGCGAGGTCAACGCCGTCGACGGCCTCTCCTTCACCGTCGAGCCCGGCGAGATCTTCGGGCTCTTCGGACCCAACGGCGCCGGCAAGTCCACCACCATCGGCATCCTGACCACCCGGATCCGGGCCACCAGCGGCCGGGCCGTGATCGGTGGAGTCGACGTGGTCCGCGACCCGGTGGGAGCCCGGGCCCAGCTCGCCGTGGTACCCCAGCACAACAACCTCGACCGCTCGCTGACCCCCCGGCAGAACCTGCTCTACCACGCCGCGTACCACGGGGTGGGGCGGCGGGAACGCGAGAGCCGCGCCGACGACCTGCTGGAACGGTTCGGCCTGGCGGACCGGGCCGACAAGCGGATCGAGGCGTACTCGGGTGGGATGGCCCAGCGGCTGATGATCGCCCGGGCGCTGATCCACGAACCGGCGGTGCTCTTCCTCGACGAACCGACCAACGGCCTGGACCCGCAGACCCGGCTGCTGATCTGGAACCGGATCCACCAGATGCGGGACCGGGGCGTGTCGATCGTGCTCACCACCCACCAGATGAACGACGCGGCCGGGCTGGTCGACCGGGTCGGCGTGGTAGACCACGGCAAGCTGCTCACCCTGGACACCCCGACCAACCTGGTCCGCAGCCTCGCCGGCCGGTCGATCCTGGACCTGACCGTGGCACTCGGTCCGCAGGGCGACGTGGACGCCCTGCTCACCGCACTGCGGGAGGTTTCCGGGGTACGCAAGGCGGAGCAGTTGGCGGCACCGGCCCTGCCGGCCGGACGGCGACCGGGCGGGTTCGGTACGAACGGCCGGGCGATGGGGCCGGGTCGCGGTGGCCCTTCCGGCCCGGGTGGTGGACGGGGCCTCCCGCCCGGGCTCGGGGCCGGCCGGCTGGCCGCGCTCGGCCTGGGTGCGGCGGTCGGCACGTTGCCGTCGGCCCGCGCCCGCGCCGGTACCCGGATCCGGCTGCACCTGGCCACCGACCCCGCCGCCCTGCTCGGTCCGATCCTGACCCTGCTCGGTGACCGGTCGGCGAACCTGACCGACGTACGCGTCTCCGAGCCCAGCCTGGAGGACGTCTTCATCGAACTCACCGGAAGGGGGCTCCGGTGACCGTCGTTGACGCCGCCGCACCGGCCCGTACCGCCGTCGTCCGCCCCCGCCCCTCCGCAGCCCGGGTCTTCCTGGCCGTGCTGCGCCGGGACCTGCTGGTCACCGGCAAGGAGCTGTGGGTGATCCTGGTGCAGGTCGGGCTGACCCCGCTCTTCATGCTCTTCGTCTTCGACACGATCCTCGGCGCGCAGGGTGTGGTGGGTCGCTCCTTCGCCGACCTGTTCCTGCCCGGCATCATCGCCCTGGCCGCGTTCACCACCGCCCTGCAGAGCGTGGCCCTGCCGCTGGTGAAGGAGTTCGGCTTCACCATGGAGATCGAGGACCGGCTGATGGCCCCGATCCCCACCGGCCTGGTCGCGGTGGGCAAGCTGGTGATCGCGACGATCCGCGGTCTGCTCGCGGCGGTGCTGATCTACCCGCTCGGCGCGCTGGTGGTCGGTTCCGCGCCGTGGCGCCCGGAAGGGCTGCCCCAGGCCCTGGCGGTCGTCCTGCTCGGTGCCTGGATCGGTGGCGGCCTGGGCATCACGCTGGCCACCATCCTGCCGATCCAACGGATCAACATCACCCTGTCGTTGGTCGTCACCCCGATCATCTGGACCGGTTGCATCCACTACCCGTGGCCGCGACTGTCGACCATTCCGTGGTACCAGGTTGTTACGCTGTTCAATCCGATGACGTACGTTTCGGAGGGCGTGCGCGGGGCACTACTGCCGACCGTTCCGCACATTTCCGCCTGGGCATGTCTGGCGGTTCTCGCCACCGTCGCCGCAATTACCACGGCCACCGCCGTACGCGGTTTCACCCGCCGGGCAGTCCAGTAACCGGATGCAAGGAAGGGCCCCTTATTAACGCTTTCGGTAGAGGAAGGGCCCCTTCTTAACACTGCTTCGGCAGAACTGTGAGGACAACGAAGGGCCCCTCCCCGTCCGGGGAGGGGCCTTGCCGGATGGTCCGGCTTCGGTCAGATGGCTTCGACGATCATTCCTGCGCCGACGGTGCGGTTGGTTGCCTCGTCGATGACGATGAACCC
>NZ_JBAKHU010000035.1:0-68024 GCF_036906895.1 Micromonospora sp. CPCC 206060 | reverse complement strand
CAACCCACCGAACAACAAACGATCACGCAACAACCGCTAAACACCACTCCACAGGACTTGACCCCGCGTAGGGGACCTGGTGCTCCCGCAACCTGCCGTGTTCGTCCTGGAGGGTCAGCTCCCGCCACCGTCCGGTCTGCCGATCCTGGACCCGGACCACCCAGCCGACCGGCAGGTTCGTCCAGCCAAGGGGCTCCTTGATCCGGAACTGCAGATAGTCGGCGGTGGTGTTGGCGGCGAGCTGCCGATGGCCCCAGGTCTTCATTCCGCCGACGGTGGCGCCGACGTCCAGCCGGGCGGCACTGATGCCCTCCGGTACCCCGACATCGCCCCGGTAGGCCACTCCCGCGTCGACGCTCAGCCCCCGCGTCGACGTCTGCCACGTCGCCGTGTCCCGGTAGCGGTAGACGCGCTTTTCCTGCTTGCCCGAGAAGCGGGTACTGCCGGACTCCTTGAGCCCGAGCAGGCTGCCGTCCTCGACCACCGGCTCCCCGGTCGCCACCGCCCAGAGCCGAATGTCGTACGTGTTGCCGTCCACTGTCGCGGTGAGTGCCGCCCCGTCGTCGAGGACCTGACCGAACTGCGAGGCCAGCGTACGACTGACGACCTCCTCGGTGATCGCACCGGTGCCGAAGGGTACCGAGTGGTTGAGCCAGGCGGTCAGTTCCGGCACGAACGCCAGCTCGCCGATCGAGTGGAAGGCGGTGACCAGCCTGCTGTGGTCGACCACCACGCCGGGCACCATCGGTCGGGCACCCGGCTTCCCGTCCTGCCACTGCACGGTGGCCAGTTCGGTGAGCCGGCGCCGGAGCACCGAATCGGAGTACCGCTGGGTGCTGCGGAGGTCGGTGCGCAGGGCGCGGGTGTTGGCCCGTGCGGTGCGTACCATCGTGGCCAGCTGCCGCATCTCGGCCGGGCCCACCCGACCGGCGCCGAGCAGCTCAAGCGCCATCGACCGGTAGTCGGACGGACCGGTGTACCAACGGAAGCGGGAGTCGGCGTAGAGCCGGCGTCTGGTGTCGACCAGCCGGGCGACGTCCGAACGGGTGATCCCCTCCGGGTCGAGGGATGTCGAAGCGGACGCCCCGGCGGAAGTCTCCGGCGACATCAGATTCCACAGATGTTCGAGCTCACGCCGGCGCTGATCCGGCGAGTCCGCCTGGCCCGGCTGTCGCTGGATGGTGCGGGCGTGCCTCTCCACCACCGACCGGTAGATGCCGGCTTCGCGTAGCGCGGGGCTCGCGGCGGTGAGGGACCGCACCACGCCGCTGCCTCGCGCCAGCAGCGGGTGCCGGTCGCGCCACTGCTGTCGGGCGGTTGCCTGATCGACGATCCGTTGCAGGTTTCCCCAGGTCAGGGTGCCCCGCTCGCCGAGCTTGTGCTGCAGCAGATCCTGTAGGTGGCTCAACCGCAGTGGCCCGGCGGGTACGGCGCCGTCATTGGTCTTCAGGTAACGTCGGTAGGCCAACTCGGTGACCTGGTTGAGGGTGGCCAGGTTCTGCTCGGTCAGGTCGAAGCGCAGGTCTCTTTCCACCAGCAGGTCACGGGCCAGCCCGCGCATCTCAAGCTGTCGATCGGCGGCGACGCCACGCTCGCTCAGCGTCTGGACGATGCGTCGATCACGGTGCAGGACCTCGCTCGTCTCGTCGAGGGCCTGAAGGTCGTCGAGTCGGCCCTTCAACAGCTCGAAGCCTTCGCGCCGCTTCAGCGCGTCCAGCGTGACCGGATTGCCGCGCTCGACCAGCGTCTCGACGTGTTCCCTCAGCCGGCCCAGGTGTGATGAGTCGACCTCGCTGATCGACGGATCCAGCACCTGCTGGACCAGCGGGAGGAAGTCCGCGTCGGTCACCCTCCCCGGGTCGAGGTTCCGCGCGCCGGTCTGCATGGGAAAACCCTGGTACAGCACGCTATTGAGCCAGTGCCGTGCCCTGGCCGTCGGATCGTCGGTGGTCCTCGCCGCAGCGGCCTGCGCGGCGGCATGCTCCTGCGCCGTCTCCTGCCACTTCCGCATCTGCTCCGGCGGCGCGCTGACCAGGGTCTGGGTGACGGAGGCCGGCGGCAACTCTCCTGCCTGTCGGGCCTCCTCGACCAACGCCGCCAACCGGGTCAGCGTTTCCCGTACCTCTGCGGCGTCGGGTGCGGTCTGCTCCTGGCTGACGTGGTTGAGCTGCATCTCCAGGACGGGCAGCATGGCGTCGGCCCAGGCTGCGTCGGCCCGGTGTGCGTCGGCCGACGCAGCCGCAGTCGGCCCGACCGTGTCGGTGTCCGGGCGTCCCACGGCCTGCCCCGCTGTCCCGTCAGCCGACGTCGGCGCGGACCCGGAGTCGGTGGTGGCCGCAGCAACGGCGCCGGTCCGACCGGTTGGTCCCGCGTTGGTCGCGTTGGTTCCGATGGACGGCAGGGTGCTGGCGGTGCTGGGTGGGGGATTCTGCGCCTTCGTCGGCCGGGCCGGGTCGGGGGTGATCACGGCGATACTGCCGGGCGGTGTTGCCGTCGGTGGACGCACCACGGTGACGGGTGTGACGGCGTCGTCGGAGTGGGCTGTCGGCTGCCGGCCGGGTGCCGGTAGTGGGGAAGTGCCGACCCCGGGCTGTCCGGTTCCGGTGGAGCCGACCCCGGTCGTGCCGGTGATGGTCGTGCCGCTGGTCGTGCCGCTGGTCGTGACTCCGGTCGGGCCGCTGGTCCCGGACCCGGGCGGCGTGGGGTATTGCGGCCGTGGTGTGCCGATCGGGGTGCCATCGGACGCGTTGTTGTCAGCGGTGGACGGTGGAGGGTTGAGGACTGTGGTGGTGAGGCTGAATGGGAGGCCGGTGGCTGCGGTGGGCGGTGGCGGGGGGCTGCCACCGGACGCGTCCGTGCCGGCTGTTGCGCTGGTGGTGACGCCGCTGGCGGTCGGCGTGGGTGTGCTGACGACGGGCGTACCGGCTGGTGCGGTCGTGGCGCTGGCGACCGGTGGGGTGTCGGTCAGGACCGTGGTGATCGGATCCGTCCGGGTTGCGCTGTTGTCGGCGGCGGTTGACCCGCTGTTGACGGGGGGTTCGGACGTGTTCGGTGTGGCAGCGGTGAAAGTACTGCTGCCGCTGCCGCTGCCGCTGCCGCTGCCGGTGGTGTGGTCTGTGGTGTCGGGTGGGGCGGTGGTGAGGGGGGCGGGGATACCGGTGGTGCTGCTGCTGGGGATGCCGTCGCCGGGTGGGGGTGGGGTGTCTGGGGTTGGGTGGGGGGTGTTGGTGGTGGCGCCGGGGGTGCCGCTGGTTTGTCCGGTGACCGGGATGCTAGCGGGGGCCCCAGTTCCTGTGGGTTGAGCTGTGGGGGCGGGGGCTGGCGTGGCTGGGCTGCTTGTGTTGGCGAGGGCGGTGTTGGTGGTGGGGTCGTCGGTGTTGGTGGTGAGGGTGGTGAGGGTGGTGAGGGTGGGGATGTCGCCGAGGTTGGGTAGGCCGGTGTCGGTGCCGCGGGTGCGGGCGCGGTGTTTTCCCCAGTCGATGATGCCTTCGGTGGCGCCGGCGGTGGCGGCCCAGCCGGCGGGTGCTTCGCGGCGGCCGTTGATGATGCCGTCGGCGGCGGCTTCGGCGCTGTATTCGTGGAGGGCGCCCTGTCCCATGTGGCTGGTGAGTTCCGCGACGTTTTTGGCGGTGTGGTTGGTGACGGTGATGTCGAAGTGGGTGGCGGTTTGTTGGGCGAGGGTGCTGAGGGCGCCGAGGCCGGCGCCGGCGCCGATGACGCCGGTGAGGATGGTGCTGAGGCTGCGTTCGGTGTCCCATTCGGTGCGGTCTTCGCGGACGGTCTGCGCGATCTGGATGGCGGCGTCGAGGGCTATCTGGGGGAAGATGTTCCAGAAGAGGGAGACGACGAGGTGGCGGACGATCTGGATGGCGATGTGTCGGCCGAGGGCCTGTAGTGCGGTGATGGCGGGGATGGCGGCGGGTGCGGCGGGGTGGCGAGGAGATAGACGAGGTGGCCGATGTTGAGGGCGAGGATGCCGAGTTGGCCGATGATCATGAATTTGGCGTACTCGACGTTGAGGGCGGCTTGGTTGGTGTAGGTGGTGAGGGCGGTGCTGGTGTCGCGGAGGGCTTTGATGTGGCCGGTGTCGATGAGCTGGTCGAGTCGGGTGGTGAAGGCGTCGGCGCCCTGGCCGGTCCAGGCGGTGGTGACGGACTGGCGGGCTGCGCGGATGGTGGTTTCGGTGTCGCCGAGTTGGGTGGCGAAGGTGTTCCAGACGGTGGACAGGGCGCGGCGTTTGTCCTCGTCGGCTTCGGGCCATGATTCCCCGGTGGTGATGAGGAACATGGTGCGTACCCAGTCGGGGATCTCCATGCCCATGGGGCAACACCCTCCAAGCGGTTCGTGTACCCGAGGCGTGTGCGCTGCTGTGTGACGGTGTCCGGCCGCCGGCCGGACGGTAGCCGGCGTTACCCCGCTTTCTCCTGCGACCCGGGTGGCGTCCGGGACGAGGCCGTGCTTCCGGGAAGGGCGTTGACCAGGGCGTGGGCGGGATTCTTCCGCTGCGCACCGGCGCTGCGACAGGGCCTCGGGGGCCAACCGGGACCCACAGTCCACAGTCCTGCCCTGGGCCCGGATGTCGGCGGACCGAGTGCGGCAATCCGGGGAACGGACTCCTCCGGTACCGAGTACGGGGACACGTGAAGCGAGCACACGGCCCTGCGGAATCCGCGAGACCGTGTGCTCCGAACTGCAGTTCCGGCGGCTGCCGGTTACGGGGCGACGTGCTGCTTCGCCCAGTTGATCATCGTGATGAAGCTGTACGGAGCGGTGTAGTGCGTGTTCAGATCGTGACCGGTCTGCGGGATGACGGCCAGGTCGAAGCTGGGCGCGTTGGAGTGGAACGATCCTTCCTTCTGCTTCAGAGCCGCCTTGTCACTGCAGTCGTTGGCGTCTGCGCAGAAGAGAGCGTCCTGGTCACCGATGACGCTCAGTACGGGGACCGTGATGTTCTGCGTGGGCGCGGTCGCCAGCGGCGAGGAGAAGGCCGCTCCCAGTTCCAGCAGGAGCGGTGCGGGGAACGTGTCCCGGTTGTCCGTGTCGACCTGGATGACGGTTGAATCGGATGTCGCCGGCCAGTAGAAGACCCCGCGGTCGGCGATGTTGGTCAGGTGGCCGTCGTCCAGGTTGAGCGAGGCGAACTTCGGGTCCTGGTTCGCCGGGAACGCGACGAACGATCCGGCGCCGGTAGCACTCAGGCCGTTGATCGCACCGGTGCTGATGATGGCGTCGTCGTCGTTGTTGTAGGTCCCCGCCAGTTTCCAGCCGGTCGCCGTGCCGAGCGAGTGGCCGACGTAGATCACCTTGTCGAACGCGGTCCCGCCGACCCCACCGGCGCGTAGTGCGGTGATTACGTCGTGGAGCCCGTGGGCCAGCACCGAGAAGTTGATCAGGCTGCTGTGCGGACGCGAGCTCCGCCCGGTGCCGATCTGGTCCACGTTGAACGTGGCATAGCCGGCCCGGTTGGCGAACTGCGCGTACGAGTACAACTGCGGCTGGTACGGGAAGTCCCAGTACGTCCGGTTGTAGGTGCCGCCGTGAACGAGCACCTGCACGGTCTCCGGCGTACCCGAGGCCGGCAGGCAGAGGTCGCCCCTGATGAAGTAGTCGGCGGGCCCGCCCTCGGCCAGGGAGACCGGCAGCGTGTACTCGGTGCAGTTCCTCGTCGACGATGTCGCCGAGGCGGCACCGGTGGCCGGCACCAGACTTGCCGTCAGCAGCAGCGCTGCCGATGTGACCAGTGTGGGCGTCCTGAACCTACGCAGGGTCGTGGAACGTAACATGATTCCTCCAGGTCGCATCACTGATAGGCGGAAAAACGGACGACGATGAACCGTCTCAAATTGTGAACGGAATGAACGTCCAACCGTTCTCCCTTGTCGACGGAAGTCAACGAAACACAATCTGCATCCGGGTTGGGAGCGAAGTCAAGCCGCGACCAGGCTTATGGGCCCACGGGCCCATGAGTCTGGTCGTGCCAGCAAATGACCAGGTAGATCCCCTACGTGCCCGCCCGGCAGGTGGGTTCGGATGCCGACCAACCGGTACCAAAGGATGCGACCATCGTTACGGATGGGACAGTTGCCGCTGATCGATCGGCCAGCCTATGCCGGCGAGACACACGTGCCAGATCGAAAACAAGGCTGCGAATTGATTTCCGGGGTTCGTGGTTGATGCCGGGTCCGCGGGGACAACGGTACCGACCCGGCAATACGGCTATTGGAAGAACAGGGCCACGATTATCGGGAGTTTCTGGGAGAACTCCTGACCTCGGCCCTTCAGTAAGGGCGGACGGTTGCCTCCGCCAGGTACCAGAGTCGGTCGGCGAGGTTGTCGGACGCTGGTTCGACTATCCGACCGTCGCGGGCGTCACCGACGATGGCCCGCTGCCGCGCGCGCTCGCCAACCTGCCGAGCACCATGATGGTGGGCGTTGATCGAGCCGGTGCTGACCGCGAGGCGGGCAGTCCGGGCGGGGCTGGGGATCAGTCGGCTGGTCCATGGCCTGCGGGAGATCGTCACCGCGATCCTGTGCGTGGCCAGGACGGGAATCCGCCTGGGATCACCTGCCGCACGACTTCCCGCCGGCGAAGACGGTGCGCGGAGGGATCCTGGGCGAGGCGAGTGGCCGACTGTACGCCAGATGGGCGGCCGACGGCACCACCCAACAGGTCCACGACCTGCTACGGAACCCGGTCGCACGCGGCAAGATATTCAGCAATTCGTATCTTGCCTGATTGAAAGGTGCTTACTTGTTTGCGTCCGCCCCGCAGACCGGCATCTACCGAAGGGCTGAGGGGCCGAGGTTGACGTCGAAGAGCCCGTTCGTCTTGACGGGCATCTGGCAGGCCTGGGCGATCGTCTGGGCCACTTCGTCGATGCCGCGGGCCAGGGCGGTGCCGTTGATGTGTACGTGGTGCTGCACCGCCGAGGCGCTCTGAAAGAAGCTGCCGGGATGCACGACGATGCCGTGCCGGCTGAGTCGAGTGCAGACGGAATGCTCGTCGGGGACGGGCAGCCAGATGTGCGGTCCCTCGGTCGGCTCGACGTCGAAACCGCATCTGGTCAGGGCCTGGCTGAACTGGGAGTGCCTTCGCTTGCACTCCGCGACAAAGGCTGTCGTGTGGCGGGTCGCCTTCGCGTCGGTCAACTGGAAGGCCAACGCGAGCTGAAGGAGTCGGCTGACCCAGCGCGAGGAGTAGGTGAGCCGTGACCACATCATGTCGATGTTCTCTGAGGCTCCGCCGACAACCGCGACACGCAGGTCGGCCCCGAAAAAGAAGTTGTAGGCCTGCATGTGTACGACCCGGCTCGGTAGGTGAGTCGCCAGGGATCGCTGTGTGGATCGCATGAGAGCCGTCTGCGACAGTTCGAAGACAGGAAATGCTTCGTCCTGAAGCAATGCTGCCGCCGCCTCGATCCAGGCGGCGTCCACTGCCCGCCCGGACGGGACGTTTCCGTTGGGCTGGTAGATCATCGCGCTCGGCTTGCTGATCATCGCCAACCGTAGTTGATCCAGGTCCGGGCCGTCGGGTCGGTACTCGACGGGGATGCTGGTGGCGCCGATGGACTCCAGGATGTCGAGGACACGCGCGTGGGTGGGCGACTCGATGATCACCCGGTCGCCGGGCCGGACCACGGTGGCGAGAGCCAGTTCGATGGCGTCGACGACGCCGTGGGTGGCCAGGAAGTGATTGGTGTCAAACGGCCAGTGCGGCTCGACGGCCGCCGCCAACTCGGGTGTGATCGGGTCGGCGAAGGTGTTGTGCAAATCGCGGTTGCCGAGCGCGTAGGCAAGTGCCGGTGCCAGGTCCGGGGGCGGCAGGTCGTCCGTGCGCAGGTTCCCCAGGTCGATCGGCATCGTCGACGAGGTGCGGACCATACTGTCGAACCGCCTGGCTCGGGGAGGCTGTGGCGGGCCCAGGACGAAGGTGCCGCCGCGACGCCGGGTTTCGATGACGTGGCGGGAGTTGAGCGTCTTCCAGGCTTGCGCGACCGCCGACCTGCTCATTCCGAGGCTGGTCGCCAGATCCCGCACGGTGGGTAGCTGGGATCGGGCCGGTAGCTCCCCGGAGGCGATCAGGTCGAGAATCGCCCGGGCCAGCGCGTTGGCCGAGCGCAGGATGAGCCGCGACTGGATGAGCTGGATGCATCCCTGGTCGTCCAGCGGCGCTGGTGTCGTCACGCTTCGTGTCCTCCGAACGGCGTAACCCTGCCGTGGCGAGAGTTGCCCGGCGCGTCCTGACGGTCGGGCCGGACGGCGCGCCCCGCGCTGACTGTAGTGCCTGGGGTCGGGGCGCGGCGGGAGCGGGATCGATGCGCGGGCTGCGGGACTCCGCCGGTCATGGCGGGCCGCAGTCGACCGGCAGCCGGTGACGAATATGTCCATGGACATTGAGATGTTGACCTGGGCATAAACTCGAACCTAGCTTCTACTGCGTTGACCTCGAACTTTAGGGGTCCGGCCGCGAAGTCCAGCCACCCTGGCGCCCGCCGCCGAGTCGCTCACCGGCGATGTCGTACGCGCTGACGTGAAGTCGCACGCCCTGCCGCTCGCCGATGTCGCCCTACCACTCAGTTGAACCAGAGGACGGTGCCAGTGAAGACCTCTCGACGTCTCGTGGTTGTGGTGGTGCTCGCCGCCCTGGCTGGGACCGCGGGCTGCACCAAGATCGATGACAGCTCAACCACCCCGACCTCATCCGGCGAGGTGGCCGACGGCGGGACGCTGACGCTCGCCGCCTCCAGCCCGATCGCGGACTGGAACCCGCTCTCCGCCGCAGGCGACACCACCGGCCAGCGCCAGCAGCAATGGCCGTTCTATCCCCACCCGTTCCTGACCAACTCCGACACCAGCGTGGTGCTCAACACGGCGCTGCTGGAATCGGCCACGGTCGTCAGCACCAGCCCGATGAAGGTCGAGTACAAGATCCAGCAGAAGGCCGTGTGGTCTGACGGAACCCCGATCACCGGCAAGGACTTCGAGTACACGCAGGCCGTGCAGGACCCGAAGAAGTGTGCGGCGTGCAAGGCGGCCTTCACCGAGGGCTACTCGCTGATCACGTCCGTCGAATCCGTCAATGACGGCAGGACGGTGACGATGACCTACTCAAAGCCGTTCTCGGCATGGCAGGCCCTGTTCAACTACGTCCTGCCGGCGCACGTCGCGGCCTCCTACGGGGACCTGGCGACCTCCTTCAACGAGGGTTTCAGCAAGAACGTGCCGAAGGTCTCCGGTGGCCCGTACGTTATCAAGGACTACCAGGACGGCATCTCGATGACGATGGTCAAGAACCCCAAGTGGTACGGAGCGCCGGCACACCTGGACACCATCACCACCCGCTACATCTCGGGCCAGGGCGCGCAGATCACCGCGCTGCAGAACGGCGAGATTGACCTCGTCTACCAGAACCCCACGCTGGACACGGTCAACGAGGTGAAGGCCATGAACGGCATGACCGTTCTGCTCGGCTCGACCCTCACCTACTACCACCTCGGCATGAAGACCACCGGCGACGTGATGAGCGACGCGCCGCTACGTAAGGCGATCGCCACGGCGCTCGATCTCGATGACATCCGCAAGCGCACGGTGGGCCAGTACGCCCCGGACCTGGTGACCATGAAGAGCAGCGCGTACGTCCCCGGGCAGAAGGTGGGAGGCGTCGCCGCCTACCGGGACAACACCGACGAGGTCAACATCGGCAAGGGTGACACCAAGGCCGCGCTCGGGATCCTCGAGCAGGCCGGATACCGCGTGACCGGCGACAAGCTGACCCTGCCAGACGGCAAGCCGCTGCGGGACCTGAAGCTGTTGACGCTCTCCACCGACGTGCTCCGCATGGAACTCGCGCAGATCGTCCAGGCACAGCTCAAGCAACTGGGCATCACGGTCGTCATCGACCCCGCAGACGGCTCGCGATACTCCCCGGCGCTCCGTTCGGGCAGCTTCGACATCATGGCCACCGGAACGGCGCTGGACCTCGGTGCGCTCTCGTTGCAGCAGTGGTACGGCACCGGGGCGGCCCGTTCGTTTGGTTACTCGTCAGCCGAAGCGGACCGGCTGTTCGCGGCGGCGGCGACCGAACTCGATCCGGCCAAGCAGGTCGACCTGATGAACCAGGTGGACCGGGTGCTGCTTGCTGACGGTGTGGTGCTGCCGCTGTTCGCCAGCCCGCAGATGGCCGTCTATTCCGACAAGTTCGCCAATATCTTTATCAACCCGAGCAAGTACGGCACCACTATGAACGTCGAGCAGTGGGGCCTGCGCAAGTAGTCGCGCGGTCATCCGGAAAGGAAAGATGTGACGATCGACTTTGTGGTGGCCACACCGCACGATGCGGTCGAATTCAACGACGTCTACCGCAACACCACGGCGAGTGCCGGCTATATCGCCTGCAACAACATCTACAACCGCGTGGTGCTCAACGAATGGTATGAGATCAACCCGTTCCCGGACCTGGCGACCCACTGGGAGCAGTTGGACGGGTCGCGGCGGTGGCGCTTCCATCTCAACCAGGCCGCCCGGTGGCAGGACGGCACCCCGCTGACCGCGCACGACGTCGTCTACACCCATCTGCACGCGATGAAGATGGGATACACCGGAGGTCGGTTCCTGAAGGACGTGGAGACGATCGTCGCGGTCAACGACCACACCGTCGACTACCATCTCCACACACCCAACGCCGGATTCCTCGTCCTGCTGGGGAACTTCATCTTCACCCACATCCTGCCCCGGCATCTGTACGAGGGAACGGACTGGGCGACGAACCCGCACAACCTGAAGCCGGTGGGCTCCGGGCCGTTCCGTCTGGCGGAGTGGATTCCCGGTGAACACGTCGTCATGGAGGCGGTCAAGGGCCACTGGGGCCCGCAGCCGGAGATCGACCGGCTGATCCTGAAGATCGTCCCGGATCGGGACGAATGCGTCCGGATGGTGGCGCGCGGGGAGGCCCACTTCTTCCCCCAGGACACGCTGACCAAGGACCGGCTCCACCTGCTCGACGACGCGACGGCGGACATCGAGATCCTGCGGGACCCGGGGCCGGGCATGGCGCTGCTGGACTTCAACCACGGCCGGGACCTCTGGCAGGACCAGCGGGTGCGCCAGGCGGTCGCCCACGCGGTGAATCGGAAGGAGATCGCCGAACTCGGCGACCCGGGAGTGTCGCAGGCGTGGGACCACTACCTGTTGGGCTCGGTGGAGTGGGCGTTCAACCCGGACGCCAAGGCGCCGGCCCACGACGTGGAACGGGCACGCGCACTGCTCGACGAGGCTGGGGTGACCGCCGACGCCTCCGGCGTACGGGCCCGGTTGTCGATGTTCTACATGGACAGCTTCCATGGGCACAAACCTCTGGCCGAGATGGTCACCCGCCAGCTAGGTGAAATCGGCTTCGAGGTCAGCTTCGAAGGACTGTCATCCGTGGACTGGCGAAGCCGGATCGGCGATGCACGAGACTTCGATCTGATCATCGTGGGCGGCTCGATGGCGCCGGACCCGGAGATCACGGCTCCGAAGTACACCACCGACGGGCAGGGCAACATGGCCCAGCACCACAACCCGGACGTGGACGCCGCCTACCTCGCCGCCCGGACGGCAGGCACCCGCGCCGAACGGGGCGCCCACTACCGGCGCCTGCAGGAGGTCTGGGCCCGGGACACCGAATGGGTGCCCCTGTTCTGGTACGGCACCTACTTCGCTCGCAGCAGCAAGTTCTACGGCTGGTCCGACCAACTCGGCTACTCCGTGCCCTGGTGGCACTGGGGCCGGATCCGTCCGGTCTAGAACCACGGCATCCAGATGCAGATTCTCCCGAGGAGAGGAGGAGCGAAGACATGCTTCGGCTGATCCTTCGACGCCTGGCCAGCGCCGTCCTGGTGTTGCTGCTCGCTTCCGTCGTCATCTTCACGGTGATCTCGGTCTCGGGAGACCCGCTGGCCGAGCTCCGGGACCGGCAGCCGCCGGTCCCGGAGTCGGTCATCGCCGCCGAGGAAGCCCGACTGGGTCTGCACGATCCGCTACCGATGCGCTATCTGACCTGGCTCAGCGGCGTGGTCACCGGTGATTTCGGCCCGTCGACGATCGCCACCCGGGATATCGGGGCGGAGTTGGGCACCCGGGTCGGTGTCACCCTGCGCCTCGTCCTGATCGCGATCATCATCGCGCTCGTCCTGTCGCTGCTCGCGGGCACCGTCTCCGCGCTGTACCAGCGACGCTGGCCCGATCTGGTGTTGACCCCCAGCGCCTTCGTGCTCCTCGCGCTGCCGTCGTTCTGGCTGGCGGTGTTGTTGAAGCAGTGGGGGATAGGGCTCAACAACCTCACCGGATACCAGCTTTTCTACACGGTGGGGGAGGCGTCGGTGCCCCGACCGGAGGGATTCGCACTGGTGGCGGACATCGGCGGACACCTGGTACTGCCGACGATCGTGTTGGCCCTGGTGCACTTCGCGACGTGGAGCCGCTATCAACGGACTGCGGTAGCGGAAGGGCTGGCCGGAGACCATGTCCGGTTCGCCGTACTCAAGGGGCTCTCCCGCCGCCGCATCATCGGGTCGTACGTGGTGCGCCCGGCGTTGATCCCCATCGTGACCATCGTGGCGTTGGACCTCCCGGTCGTCTTCTCCGGCGCGGTGATCACCGAAACAGTCTTCCAGTGGCGTGGGATGGGCGGCTTCCTGCTGGAGTCGATCGCACTGCGCGACACCAACGCCGTACTCGCGTGGTTGCTCATCGCCGCAACCGCCGTGGTCATCTTCAACCTGCTTGCCGACATCCTGTACGGCGTCGTGGATCCGCGGGTGCGCTATGCCAAATCCTGAACTGGTCAAAGACCCGGCGCTGCTGACCGATGCGGTGCCCGAGGCCGGGTCGTCGAAGCTGGTCGTCACCTTCGGCAGGTTCATCCGGCACAGGGTGGGGATGATCGCCCTCGCGGTGCTGATCCTCGTCATCCTTGCCGCGATCATCATGCCGCTGCTGTGGCCGTACGGCTACTCCGAGATCACCCCGGACCTGTCGCAGTCCCCGTCCCTGGAACATCCGATGGGGACCGACACCCTGGGCCGGGACCTGTTGGCGTTGGTCCTGCGGGGCATGCAGCAGTCGTTGCTGATCGCCTTCTCGGTCACGGTCATCGCCTGCGTCATCGGCGTGGTGCTGGGTGTCGTGGCGGGCTACTTCGGGAGTTTTGTCGACGCCACCGTGATGCGCGCTGTCGACCTGGTGCTCACCCTGCCCACCTTGGCGCTCGCCGCGTTCCTGGGGTCGCTCGTCGCCGGCGGCGGGGTTTCCTGGCTGGGACTCGCCATGGTGCTGGGCTCGTTGATGTGGACATCGGTCGCCCGGCTGGTCCGCGGTGTCGTGTTGAGCCTGCGCGAGTTGCCGTTCGTCGACGCGGCGCGGGTGATGGGGGCCGGCCCGGTCCGGATCATGTTCCGGCACCTGGTGCCCAACGTGTCGGACCACATCGTGGTGGCGGGCACGCTCATGTTCGGCGTGGCCATCCTCGCCGAGAGCAGCCTGTCCTTCCTCGGTTTCGGTGTGCAGCCACCGGACACCTCCCTGGGTCTGCTGGTGGCCAACGCACAGTCGGCGGTGCTGACCCGCCCGTGGCTGTTCTACTTCCCCGGCCTGCTGATCATCACGATCGTGCTGTCGGTCAACTATGTCGGGGAGGGGCTGCGCGACGCGTTCAACCCCAGGTCCTCGCCCACCAACCCGCTGGCAACACCGCGTCGCGGGCGCGGCGGGAAGCAGCGGGCCGACCGGAGGCCCGTGACCGGGCAGCGGTCCGTGACCGATCGGAAACCGTCGACGAACGCCAACGCGGTGGACGGCAGCACAGTAGACACCGATCCGCAGGCGCCCGCCAAGGCCCTGATCAAGGTCACGGACCTGTCCGTCCGGTTCGGCAGCCAGGCGGCGGTGGATTCGATCAGTCTGGAGATCCAGCCGGGCGAGGTGGTCGCACTCGTCGGCGAGTCCGGGTCGGGCAAGTCACTCACCGGACTTTCCCTGGTGGGGTTGCTGCCCAACAACGCGGTGGGCAGCGGATCGGTCGTCTTCAACGGTGACGAGCTCAGCGACCTGACGTTCGGCCAGTGGCGGCGATACCGGGGCCGGCGGATCGCGATGATCCTGCAGGATCCGTCGACCACGCTCAACCCGGTGCTCACCATCGGCGCCCAGTTCGAGGACTCGATGCGGCTCTCCGCCCCGGTCAGCCGGACCGAGGCCCGGCGGCGCACGATCGAGTTGATGGCGAGCGTGGCCATCAAGGACGCGCCAGCACGGCTCGATCAGTATCCGCACCAGCTCTCGGGCGGCATGCGGCAACGTATCGCGATCGCCCTGGCGATGGTGCACGACCCGGATCTCATCATCGCCGACGAGCCGACCACCGCCCTGGACGTCACCGTGCAGGCCCAGGTGATGGCCACCCTCGCGGTCGCCCGGGAGCGTACGGGCGCGGCGATGCTCTTCATCACCCACGACCTGGCCCTCGTCGCCGGTATCGCCGACCGGGTCGCCGTCATGTACCAGGGAAAAATCGTCGAGGACCAGGACGTGTTCTCCCTCTTCGAGGCGCCACGATCCGATTACACGAGGAAGTTGCTGTCGTTGGCGCCGCGGATCGATGGAAAGGCGGTGGAGCGGCAGTGAGCGGTCAGACGCACGCCGAAGGGGCCGAGCTGCTGCGGGTCACGGACCTGGTGAAGCACTTCCGGCCACCCCGGGGGGCGCGGCGGGACGGACCGTCCGTGGTGCACGCCCTGTGCTCGGTGTCCTTCTCGGTGGGCCCGGCGGAGACGCTCGGCATCGTCGGCGAATCGGGATCGGGCAAGACCACCCTGCTGCGTACCATCCTCGGTTTGCAGAAGCCCAGCTCGGGCCAGGTCCTCTTCCTCGGCGAGGATGTCGCCCAGCGCCGGGGCAAGCGCGCCCGCGCGTTGCAGCGGGAGATCTCGGTCGTCTTCCAGGACCCGTACACGTCCCTGGACCCCCGGATGACGGTGGCGGACATTCTCGCCGAGCCGGCGCAAATACACCGCCTGACGGCGGGCAGCCGGACGGCAGTCACCCTGCTCGACCAGGTACGCCTGCCGGCGGCCAGCCTGCGGAAGTTCCCGCACGAGTTCTCCGGGGGCCAACGCCAGCGCATCGCGATCGCCCGTGCGCTGGCGCTGGACCCGAAACTGATCGTGCTCGACGAGCCGGTGTCCGCACTGGACGTCTCGGTCCAGGCGGAGATCCTGGCGCTGCTCAATGAGCTGCAGCGGGAGCGGCAGGTGTCCTACCTGTTCGTGGCGCATGATCTGGCCGTCGTCGCCGACATCTCGCACCGCGTCGGGGTGATGTACGGCGGGCAGATGGTCGAGCTGGGTCCGACCGGGCAGGTGATCACCGAGGCCCGGCATCCGTACACCCGGGAACTCCTGGCCGCCGTACCGGTGCCGGATCCACAGGTCGAACGGGCCAAGCCGCGGATGCTCCAGCGGCAGTGGCCGACCGAAACCGACGGCCTCCCGCCGTGTCCGCATGGAGACGTCCTCTAGCGCACCGCGGACCGAGTCCTGCCGAGCCTGCCAGAAGCCGAACCTGTCAGAGACAGAAAGAGGAGTGCATGCCTGTCGATTTTGTGGTGGCCACCCCCCACGACGCGGTCGAGTTCAACGACGTATACCGCAACGTCACCGGCAGCGCCGGTTATCTCGCCTGCAACAACATCTACAACCGCGTGGTGCTCAACGAGTGGTACGACGTCAACCCGTACCCGGATCTGGCCACGCACTGGGAGCAGTTGGACGGGTCGCGGCGGTGGCGATTCCACCTGAACCAGGCGGCCCGCTGGCAGGACGGCACCCCGCTGACCGCGCACGACGTCGTCTACACCCATCTGCACGCGAAGGAGATGGGCTACCAGGGGGCGATGTTCCTCAACGACGTGGAGACGATCGTCGCGGTCAACGACCACACCGTCGACTACCACCTGCACACCCCGAACGCGGGTTTCCTCGTCCTGCTGGGGAACTTCATCTTCGCCCACATCCTGCCCCGGCACCTTTACGAAGGCACGGACTGGGCGACGAACCCGCACAACCTGAAGCCGGTCGGTTCCGGGCCGTTCCGGCTGGCCGAGTGGATTCCGGGCGAGCACATCATCATGGAGGCGGTGAAGAACCACTGGGGGCCGCAGCCGGAGATCGACCGGCTGATCCTGAAGATCGTCCCCGACCGGGACGAGTGCGTTCGGATGGTAGCCCGCGGAGAGGCCCACATCGTCCCGCAGGACACGCTCACCCGTGACCGGTTGCACCTCGTGCAGGGGGTGCCCGGAGTGGAGATCATGACGAGGGAGGGCCCCGGCATGGCGCTGCTGGACTTCAACCACGGCCGGAAGCTGTGGCAGGACCGGCGGGTCCGGGAGGCGGTCGCCCACGCGGTGAACCGGAGCGAGATCGCCGAACTGGGCGATCCAGGCGTCTCACAGGCATGGGACCAGTACCTGCTCGGCTCGTCGTGGGCCGTCAACCCGGAGGCCAAGGCTCCCGGTTACGACCCGGACCGGGCGCGGGCGCTGCTCGACCAGGCGGGCGTCACGGCCGACGCGTCGGGCGTACGGGGCCGGCTGTCCCTGTTCTACATGGACATGTTCCACGGCCACAAGCCACTGGCGGAGCTGGTGGCACGCCAACTGGGCGAGGTCGGGTTCGAGGTGACCTTCGACGGCCTGGCCTCGATGGACTGGTCCCGCCGGGTCCGAAAGGAGCACGACTTCGACGTGATCATCGTCGGTGGTTCGATGGCACCGGACCCGGAGATCACGGCGACGAAGTACTCCTCCGGCGGGCGCAACAACATGGGCCTGCATCGCAACCCAGATGTGGACGCGGCCTACCTGGCCGCACGCCAGGCCGCCACGCGCGGTGAGCGCCGTGAGCACTACCAGCGCCTGCAGGCGGTCTGGGCCAGGGACATCGAGTGGGTGCCCCTCTTCTGGTACGGGATGTACTACCCGCGCAGCCAGAAGTTCTTCGGCTGGGCGGACCAGCTCGGCTACTCGGTCCCCTGGTGGCACTGGGGACGCATCCGCCCGGTCGGCTGAGGCCGACGCCGCAGGCCCCGGCGCGGCGAAGGGGGCGGGCCGCACAGGGCCCGCCCCTTCGCCCGCTCCTTGGGCAGCGGCGCACGAGGCCCTGCTCCGCTTCACGCCGGACGGCCCCGGAACCCTTTCCCGTCGGACCATGATCCGCAGCCGCCGCCGGAGCGTCAGGGTTCGATTGCGCGTACCGGCACTGGCTCGGCCGCGTCGCCGAGGCAGAGCTGGGCCGCACCCAACGCGGTCAGTTCCGGTTCGGCCAGCACCCAGTACGGCATCCCGGTCGCGGACGCCTTCAGCCGCATCCACCCGGGCGCCCGGGTCCAGCCGCCGGCGGCGTAGACGGCCTCCGCCTCCGGTGCCAGTCTCCCCAACGCCTCGGCTCCCACCAGGGCCAGCCGGTGGATCGCCGCGAAGGCGCGTTCGGCGTCCGACAGCCCATGGGCGGCGGGTGCCCACCGGGGTTCGCCGCCGCCTTCGTCGCCGGGCAGGAAGAGACCGGCGTCGGCAGGCGTCACCTTTCCGGCGACGACGGCGTCGACCGCCGGGCCGAGACCGTGCCGGCGAAGCCAGGACACGTTGCGGTCCAGCTCGATCACCGTCAGCGCGGTCCACCCGTCGTCGATGACGGCGGGGGAAAGGTCGACGCCGGTCGGCGCCGGACGGTCCCCCGGGATCGTGCGGACCAGCACCTCGGCCGTGCCCATCGAGTCGAGCGGGGCGCCGGGGTCCTGGCGGTGCACGACGGCCCCGCCGACCGGATGGTCGTGTCCGCCCGCGACCACGACCGCGTCGTGGGCGAGCACGCCCGCCGCCACGAGTCGCGGGGCGCGCAGCGGGCCGAGCACCGTGCCGGCGGGCACCACCTCGGGCAGTAGCTCCACCGGCAGGAAGGGCTCCACCCGGTCCGCGTCCCACCGCTCCTCGTCGAGCAGCCAGGCGCCGGTCCGGGGGGCCAGGCTGGCGGACATCACGGCGCGGCCGGTCCAGCGCAGCGCCGGATAGTCGGTGCAGGACACCCAACCGGTCGCGGCACAGACGTCCGTGGCCGGCAGCAGCGCCCACGCCGCGACGGTCCGCGCCGCGTCGAGTTCGACGCCGTAGCGCCGTCGGTCGTCCTCGCCCCGCAGTGACCGTAGGGCGTCGAGGGCCGCCTGCCGTTGCGGGGCGAACCACGGCAGCGCGGGGCCGAGAGGCCGGCCCGAGGCGTGCAGCACCCCGTCCTCACCGACCCCCGCGACGCAGACCGCCCGCAGCCGGACCGGACCGAGGTCGTGCGCCGCGGTGAGCAGCAGCTCCTCCAAGGCGTCGACGAGCGCGTCCGGATCGCTGTGCACGCCGATGCGGGGGGTGGGCCGCGACGCGCGCGCCAGCACCGTGCCGGCGCCGTCGGTGAGCAGCACCTTGATGTTGGTGCTGCCCAGATCGGCGCCGGCCCAGACGTCCCGCATGGGTCAGACGGCCTGGAGCGCGCCCGAGCCGGAGCGCGAGAGGGCGGCCAACTGGTCGACGATGGCGTGCGCCTCCGACAGGTCGCGCTGCCAGACGTTGCGGCCCACGATGATGCCGCGAGCGCCGGCGGCCACGGTCTGCCGGACCGCCTCGACGGTGTCAGCGGCGTCGCCCGTACGCGGACCGCCGGCGATGACCACCGGCAGGCCCAACTCCTCGACGAGGCGGCGGGTGCCGTCCGCACCGGGGAACGCGATCTTGATGATGTGGGCGCCGAGGTCGAACGCGATCCGCGCCGCCTTCTCCTCGGCCGCCACCACCTCGGCGGTGCGCGGCGCGCCCAGCATCACCGGCTCCAGCATCAGCGGGATCTGCCAGCGCTCGCAGGCGGCGACCACCGTGCCGATGCGGGTCACCAGCGCGGCCTGCTCGGCCTTCGTGGTGTTCCACGGCATCAGCATCTTGACGCAGTCCACGCCGAGGCGGACCGCGTCCTCGACGCTGTGCTGCAGCGCGCCCACCCCCACCTCGGCCTCGGTGTAGTGGTAGAAGGCGTCGATCGCCATCACACGCGACAGGTGGGGCCGCTGGGCGAAGTACTGCTCGGTGCGCATCACCAGGCCCGGGCTCATCATGAAGCCGGTGATGTCGTCCTTGCCGAACTCCTCGACGACGGTCGCCGGGTTCTCCAGTCCGGGCAGGCGGTCGAAGATCAGCCCGTGGTCGACGGGCATGATGATGGCCACCCGGTCCTGCGGCAGGGTTCGGGTCATGCGGTAGGCCATGCTCATGGTGTTTGCCTTTCGGAGGGGTCGACGTGAACCTTGAGTGCCTCGGGTGAGGCGGCGACCGCGAGCGCGTCGGCGTACGACGCGAGCGGGAGTGTGTGGGTGACCAACGGGCGGATCGCCGCAGCCAGGTCGGGTACCGCCTCGACGGCGGCGGGGTAGCAGTCGGCGAGGCTGTTCGAGCCCAGCACCGTGAGTTCCTTTTCGAAGACCGCGAAGGGATGCAGGGGCACGATGGTCTGCGCCGCCGTGACGCCCATCTGCACCAGCGTTCCGCGTACGGCGATGCGGTCCAGGGCGTCGGTCACCGCGGCCGGGTGCCCGCTCGCCTCGATGACGACCTCCGCGCCGTCGGGCAGGTCGAGGGCGGTCGAGGCCGGCGCTGCGGCGTCCGCGCCCAGGCGCAGGGCGGCCTGCCGTCGTACGGCGTGCGGCTCGACGACCTGGATCCGCCCCGCGCCGCGCTGCCTTGCCACGGCGCACATCAGCAGGCCGATCGAGCCGGCGCCGTATACGAGCACGTCCCTGTCGCGCAGCGACGGGGCACGGTCCAGCGCGTGCAGGACGCAGGCGAGGGGCTCGACGAGCGCGCCGACGGTGGTGTCGACGCCGGCCGGCAGCCGGTGCACGACGTGCCGTGGCACCACGACCCGGTCGGCGCAGGCGCCGTTGCGGGTGACGCCGACCGCTTCCAGCCGTTCGCAGAGGTTCGGTGCCCCGGCCCGGCACCAGCGGCACGCGCCGCAGTTGACGTTCGGGTCGACGCCGACCAGGTCGCCGGCTGCGATGCCGCGTACGTCGGCGCCGATTTCCACCACCGTGCCGGCGAACTCGTGGCCGGGGACCACCGGATAGCGGCCGGTGGCGTAGCTGCCCTCGACCAGGTGCAGGTCCGTGCCGCAGATGCCGACCGCAGCCGGCGCGATGAGCACGTCTCCGGGGCCGGGCACCGGCTCCGGTAGCTCCTGCCACGAGACGCCGCCCGCGCCGTCCAGGACGACCGCTTGCATCACTTCACGGCTCCGAACAGCAGGCCGCGGACCAGGCTGCGCTGGCAGATCCAGCCGAGGACGACGACCGGGATGCTCACCACGGTCGCCACCGCGGCGACCTGGGCGGTGTAGAGCTCGCCGAAGGACAGGAACTTCTGCATGAACAGCGGCAGGGTCGAGGTGGTGGTGGTCAGGTTGACCGCGAAGAAGTACTCGTTCCAGGAGAAGACGCAGCACAGCAGCGCCGTCGACCAGATGCCCGGCTTGATCAGCGGGAGGACGACGGTCCGCATGGTGCGCAGCCGGCCCGCCCCGTCCATGCTCGCCGCCTCCAGCACCTCCGGCGGCACCTCCTGAAGGAACGAGCGGATCATCCACACCGCCAGGGGCAGGTTCATGCCGAGATGCATGACGATCAGCAGGGTGACCGTGTTGAGCAGGTTGAGGTGCTGGGCGACGATGTAGATCGGGATGATGCCCGCCGCGACCGGCATCATCTTGGTGCTGATGAAGAAGAACAGCGCGTCCTGGGACTTGCGGACCGGCCGCACCGAGAGGGCGTACGCGGCGGGCAGCGCGAGGGCGAGCACGACGACCGTCGACACGACGGCTACCGTGACGGAGTTGCCCGCGTACGCCCAGAATCCCGCGCCAAACGCGTTGCGGTAGTGCTCCAGCGTCGGGGTGAAGAACAGCTTCGGCGTCGACGAGGCGGCGACGGTCTCGGTCTGGAAGCTCTTCAACAGCATGTACGCCACCGGCGAGAACAGCACCAGCGAGCCGAGCCAGCCGAGCACGGCCACCGGCCCGCTCGCGGTGTCGTTGCCCCGCCTGCGTCGGCGTGGCTTCGGCCCGGTGGCCGGGCCGGCCCGGGTGGCCTCGACGGGTCGCGTGGCCTGGGTGGTCATCGGCGTCCCTCCTGAGTGAAGATGCCGGACAACAGGCGCAGCGCGGGCAGCGCCAGGGCGATGGTGAGCGCCAGGGCCACCAGTCCGTACGCCGACGCCGTGCCGAAGTCGAACGAGTTGAACGCCCGCAGGTAGATGTAGTAGGTGATGTTCGTGGTGCCGTACGCCGGCCCGCCCGCGGTCAGCAGCGCGATCTCGCCGAACGTCTGGATGATGTTCATCGACAGCAGCAGCGCGGTGAGCTCCAGGAACGGTCGCAGGTGCGGCAGCACCACCTTGCGCATCTGCTGCCACCAGCTGGCGCCGTCGACCCGGGCCGCCTCGAGCTGCTCGTCGGGCAGCGCCTGCAGCCCGGCCAACAGCACGAGCATGGCGAACGGCGTCCAACGCCAAGACGTGATCATGACGACGGAGAGCATCGACTGCTCGCTGAGCCAGTTCACGCGCGGGAGCCCGACCAGGTCGGTGATCCAGCCGAGCAGCCCGAACGACGGGTCGAACATGGCGCTACGCCAGAACAGGGCGACGGCCACCGGCATCACGAAGAACGGCGTGACGGCCAGTGTCCGGGCGATGCCGCGGCCGGGGAACTTCTTCTGCAGCGCCAGCGCGAGCACCAGTCCGACGACGATGGCGGCGACGGTGGCGCCGGCGGTGAGCGCACCCGTGTTGAGGATGGACTTCCAGAAGGTGCCGTCGGTGAACGTGGCCCGGAAGTTCGCCGCGCCGGCGAACGTGGAGTCCCCACCGGCGAGCAGGTTCCAGTTGCGCAGCGAGTACCAGATCGTCATCAGGAACGGCACCTGCGTGAGCACCAGCGTGACGATCAGCGCCGGTAGCAGGGGAGCGCGGCGGCTCCACGCGTGGGAGGACCGCGGTGTCGCGGACTGGACTGCGGTGGTCATGGTGAACCTCGTCCTCGAAACTTGGGGGAGCCGGCGCCGCGGGCGGTGGCCGCGGCGCCGGCCCGGTCGGCTACTTCAGGTAGCCGGCCTTCTTCACCACGCCCTCGGTGTAGGTCTGGCTCTTGCGCAGCGCCTCCTCGACGGTCTGCGTGCCGCTGATCGCGCTGGCGACCTGCTGGGAGACGTAGTCGCCGATGTCGGTGAACTCGGGGATCTGCACCTACTGCACGCCGGTGTAGGGGACCGGCTGGACGGTCGGCTTGTTCGGGTCGGCCGCGTCGATGGACTTCAGCGTGAGGGCCGCGTAGGAACTGGCCGCCTTCTGGTACTCGGGGATGGAGTACGTCGATGTCCGGGATCCGGGCGGGATGGCGTCCCAACCGGCCTTCTCACCGGCGAGCTTGATGTAGTCCTTGCTCGTGGCCCAGGAGATGAACTTCCACGCGGCGTCCTTGTTCTTGCTCGACTCGGTGATGCCCAGGCCCCAGGACCACAGCCAGCCGGAGGCATCGGTCTTGTCCACCGGGGCGAGCGCGAACGCCAGGTTCTCCTTGACCTCCGGCGTCGCCTGGTCCAGCGCGGAGCCGGCGAAGACCGTGTCGTCGTACCACATTGCGGTCTTGCCCTGGGTGATCTGCTGCAGGCAGCCCTCCCAGCCGTCCTTGGCGGCGTCCGGCTGGCCGTGCGCGCGCAGCAGGTCCACGTAGAACTTCACGGCCTTGATGGTCTCGGCGGAGGTGAGCTGCGGCTGCCAGCTCTCGTCGAACCACCGGCCGCCGAAGGTGTTGATGACGGTGGTCAGCGACGCCAGGTTCTGGCCCCAGCCGGGCAGGCCGCGCAGGCAGATGCCCGAGACGCCGTTGCTCTTGTCATCCATCTTGGCTGCGGCGGCGGCGACCTGGTCCCAGGTCGGCTTCTCCGGGATCGTCACGCCGGCCTTCGCGGCGAGGTCCTTGCGGTAGAACAGGAACGAGCTGGAGCCGTAGAACGGCGCGCCGTAGAGCTTGCCGTCGGCGGACACGATGTCCTTGATCGGCTGGAGCACGTCGGCCGAGTCCCAGGCGGCGTCCTTGGCCACGTAGTCGTCGAGCGGCACGAGCCAGCCCTTCTTGGCCCAGATCGGCACCTCGTAGCTGCCGATCATGGCGACGTCGTACTGGGCCGGCCTTCGTGGCGACGTCCTTGGTGACCGCCGGCCGCAGGTCGTTCTCGGGCAGCGTCGTGAACTTCACGGTGATGCCCGGGTTCTTCTGCTGGAAGTCGGCGATCAGGCTCTCCGCGGTCTTCATCTGGGGGTTGGCCGCGAGCGGCACGGTGATCGTGACGTTGCCGGAGGCGTCCTGCCCGGCGGTGGGGTCCGAACAGGCAGAGGCAGCGGCGAGCGCACCTACGGCGAGGACAGCGGTTATGGCGCGTCTTGTCTGGATTGACATCAGGTTTCTCCTGCAGTCAGGCGCACATCGGCCCGGTGGTGGGCGGCGCGGTGTTCGATCAGGGGCTGGCGAGCCGGCCGATCTCGGGGGATTGCGAGACGGTGTGTGCCGGTGCGGCGGGAGCACCGACCTGGATCTCGACGTGGACGACGTCGCTGAGGACCCACACCTCGTGGTGGTCGAACGCAGCGAGGTTGCTGTCCCAGGACGTCGACTTGATCTTCAGTAGGGGTGAGCCGGCAGGTACCCGGAGCCGGTCGGCGATGGGGCCGTGGGCGGCCACTGCCTCGACCGTCCGGGTGGCGCCAGCGACGGCGTACCCGGCGCGACGCAGGGTGCTGTTCAGGGAGCCCTCGCCGGTCGGCACGTCGCTGCGCGCCACCAGGGCCCCGATGTGCGGGGGAAGGTAGTTGATCGAGAACAGCGCGACCTTGCCGTCGAGCTGTCGGAGCCGTTCGAGGACGTAGCCGTGGCTGCCCGGCGGCAGGCCCAGCGCCTCGACCGCCGAGGCTGGCAGCGGTACCTGCTCGGCCCGGAGCACCTCGGTGGTGACCAGGCGCCGGCGGCCCTCCACCTCGTCCTCGAAGAAGCTCTCGCGGCCCTGCAGCAGCCAGCCGCGCTGTAGCACACCTGTTCAGTCGCGCACCGCAGACACCTGACGCCTGTTCGCCTTGGCGGCGAACCGGCTTTCCCTGTCCAGCTCCGCAGGCGATCCGTTTCTCCCCCGACTGAAGGCGGGGGTATCCACGGAAGGCGTCTGATGACTCGCTGATCGCGTGGCCGTTGACCTGCCCGAGCGTTGAGGTCGACCGGACGTCCTCCGAGATCACCCTGGCTGACGGCCGGACCGTGCGTCCGGAGAGCACCTGGTGCGCCACGACCCGGCCCGGGCAGTCCTTCACCGTCGCGCCGGGCGCGCAGTTGGACAGTTGGGCGCTGTTCCCGGCGGTACCGGAGGTCGGCTCGTCGTTCCGACTGTCCTGGTACGACTTCACCGACGTGGAGAATCTTCAACTTCGGTGACTGCCAGGCACACGAGGAGAGCAGGGTCGCCGCCGCCCATCGGTGGCCACGTCGTCGAGTCCCACCTTGGGGTGTCGGCCGGCGATGGCATCGTCGGGCAACTGGCCGACGCAGCACGCGAGTGTGCGGTACGACCGCGGCGATTCCGAGATCCTGCCGGGAGTCGGGGGATGTGGCTCTTGAACGCACCGGCCGGCGCGTGCCGGACGGCCCACTCGACCTGCCCGGTACCGGGCAGGTCGAGTGGGCCGGTGAGCGGGCCGGGTCTGGCTCAGGCGAAGTTGAACACGAGCGGGAAGGCGAGGACGACGATCCAGGCCCAGACGGCATACACGATCATGTAACGGGTCTGCCAGTGTTCCAGGCGGGCGAAGGGCATGCGGCCACGCACGAAGCCGAGGAACAGCCATGCCGACCATGCCAGGTTGGTGAGCAGGATGACGTTCTCGCCCAGCGCAGCGGTCTTGTTGGGGCTGAAGCCCCATTCGGTGATCCGTCCGGTGATCGCCAGCAGCACCATGACGTCGATGATCAGAGCGCTGACGACGAGCGCGAGCTGCAGGCGGTCGAAAAGACCGGACCGGGCCGTGAGGTCACGGGCGGAGATGGCATACAACAGCAGGCCCAGCACGATGACGAGCAGCAGGTTGAAGAGGATGAGCACATCGCGCTCGACGTCGATGCCGTTGTTGGTCCAGATGATGGCGACCAGGAGGGCCAGCAGGGTGGCCGTGAAAAGCGGTGTGAAGACGCGGGTCAGTACCGGCGCCATGTTCTCGATGACGCTCTGCTTGGCCTCCACCAGCCATGCCGACACGATGACCGCGGCCATGGCGCCGCACGGCAGCAGCCATGACTCGACGAATCCCTCGACGTCGAGGCCGATGGCGTTGAAGGTGTTTATCGTGAAGGCCGTGAGCACGCCACCGCCCAGTCCGATGAGGGTGAAGTAGATCAGCCACTCCCCGGTGAACCGGATGAAGTCCATCCGCCGTCGGTCTGAACGCCAATCACCGCCCACGTAGGCGACGCCGACAACCAGCCACAGCGCGATCGGCAGGTGGATCGCCGTGAGCACGATGGTCTGCGAGTCACCGGCCAGCGGATACGCGTTCGCGGCGACCGCGCCGAGAATGAACAGCGACGCGAGTACCCCGATGACGCGAGGATCGATCCGGCGTTGCCAAGCGAAGTAGGCGGCCAGCGCCGGGAGCGCGAAAAGGCTGATGTTTCGCGCGTAGAAGTCGGCGTCGTCTCCTGAGATGTCGAGCCCGAACCAGCCCGGCACCTTGATCGCCAGTGCCGCGGCAGCCGCACAGAGCACCATGACAGGCAGTTCGCGACGGGAACGGGCGGCGGCGGGCGCGTCCGGATCTCCGGGTAGCACGAGCTGCTTCCACAGCCGCTCGGAATGCTCGCGAGCGAACTCCCGCGACAGCTCATCGAGGCTGCCCATGCGTTTGACAGCGATGAGGAACGCCTCGTCGGCTCGCAGGCCCGACTCGGTCAGGTCGGTGATCCGGCTGCGGAGATGGTCTTCCAGCTCCTCGGCGTCGGTGTGGTGTAGCTCCCGGCGGCGGCGCATGTAGGCCCGCCACTCGGCGATCTGGCCTTCCAGATCGTTGTTGCCGTCGACGGTCATCGTCCCGCCTCCCATGCCGGTGCCATGATCGGCTTGATGGACTGTGTTGTGTTCCAGACGCCCCGCAGGGCGTCGACGACTGCGGCCCACTGGCGGCGCTGCTCGGCGAGCTCGGCCCGGCCCTGGTCGGTGATGCGGTAGTACTTGCGGCGGCGGCCCCCGGGCGGGGTCTCCCAGGCCGACTCGACGTGCCCGAGCCGCTCCAAGCGGTGCAGCAGCGGATAGAGCAGGCCGTCGGTCCACTCCAGCTGTCCGCCTGACAGTTCGTTGACCTGCTTGAGGATCGCGTAGCCGTAGCTCTCGCCTTCGGCGAGGATCCCCAGCACGAGTGGCGTCGCCGAGGCCGCGACGAGGTCTTTGGTGATATGCATGTGACCGCCTAACCCTAGAACTGCAATGCATAGTAGTTCTAGGTATACCTATCGGGCAATCCCGGCCACCATCAGCGCGCCGCGCTGCGGCGCGCGCATGCGGTTGCGCGCCATGGGCTGGTCGGTGGGGGCGCATTGCCAGGTCGGCGAGGTTGGCCGGGGTGGGTCGGCGGCTGGGGGGCGTTGTCAAATCGAGGTCTTGACCGGGCCGGAAGTTTGACATTTGATAAAACCTGCTCATGCAGGAGGTCCCATGTCAGGTCGTAACCGTCTCGTCGCGGCTGTCGCCGCAGCGGCTCTCGCACTCACCGTCTCCGGCTGTGGTGGTTCGGAGAAGACCGATTCCCCCGATGCCGCCTCCGTCACCTACCTGACCTCCTTCGGGACGTTCGGTCGGGACTCGTACGCCTACGTCGCCCTGGAGAAGGGCTACTTCGAGGAGGCCGGGCTCAAGGTCACCATCAAACCCGGCACCGGCACCGGCACCGTCGATGTCATGAAGCTGATCGGGTCGGGGCAGGCCGACTACGGCACCGGTGACCTCTCCGGGGTCATCACCACGATGGCCAACGAGAAGTTCCCGGTGCGCGCGGTGGCCGCCATCCACCAGCGGTCGATGGCCGGTATCGCCTCGCTCGACAAGGCGATCGACTCGCCGGAGAAGCTGGCCGGCGCCAGCATCGCGGACAGCGCCGGCTCCACCAACATGATCATCTTCCCGGCGTACGCCAAGGTGGCCGGCATCGACCCGAAGTCGGTGAAGTTCGTTCCGTCCTCGCCCCAGGCGCTGCCGCAGCTGCTCGCCGCCGGCTCGGTGGACGCGATCGGCCAGTTCGCCGCCGGCAAGCCACTGCTGGAAAAGGCGGCCGGCGGCAAGACCGTGACCATGCTGCCGTACGCCGACAAGCTGCCCGACCTGTACGGCAACGGCCTGCTGGTCTCCGCCGCGAAGCTGGACAGCGACCGCGAACAGGTCGAGAAGTTCACGGCAGCGCTGGTCAAGGGCCTGATCTACGCGGTGGACCACCCCGAGGAAGCCGCCCAGTTGCTCAAGAAGCACGACCGGACGGCCGACGAGACGGTCGCCGCCGCCGAACTCACCGAGATGCGGCCGTACGTCATGGGCGACGGCGGGCCGGCCGGAGAACTCGACCGGGAGCGGGTGGCGCGCATGATCACGCTGCTCGCCGGCACCGGCACCCTCAAGTCGACGCCGAGCGCCGATGACCTCGGCGTCTACGACATCGCAAAGCCATAACTTCCTCTTCGACGGCGGTGCGCACGGCCGGTTGTCGCGCGCACCGCGAGGGGCGAAACCATGATCGGAATTCGTAACGTTTCGCAGATCTACCGCACCCGGGCCGGTGACGTGGAGGCCCTGCGCGATGTGTCGTTGGAGGTCGCCGACGGCGAGTTCGTGGCGATCGTCGGGCGGTCCGGGTGCGGTAAATCCAGCCTGCTGCGGCTGGTGGCGGGCCTCCAGTCGGCCACCTCGGGCGAGATAACCGTCGCCGGTACCCCGATCCGGGGGCCACGGCGGGACGTCGGCTTCATGTTCCAGCGCCCGGCGCTACTGCCGTGGCGGTCGGTCATCGACAACGTGCTGCTGCCGACCGAGGTGTTCAAACTGGACCGGCGGGACGCCCGGACCCGCGCGCACGAGCTGCTCGACCTGGTCGGGTTGAACGGCTTCGAGAAGCGCCTGCCGCACGAGCTGTCCGGCGGGATGCAGCAGCGGGTCTCGCTGTGCCGGGCCCTCATCCAGCAGCCGCGGGTGCTGCTGATGGATGAGCCGTTCTCTGCGCTCGACGCGCTCACCCGCGCCGACCTGACGGTGGAACTCCAGCGCCTCCAGATGAAGCACGCCTCGACGGTGCTCTTCGTGACGCACTCGGTCGACGAGGCCGTGCTGCTCGCCGACCGGGTCGTCGTGCTCAGCCCGCGACCGGGCCGGCTGCGACAGATCGTGGCGGTCGACATCGCCCGTCCGCGTTCGCTGGGACACGACGGCCACTCGGCCGAGCTCGGCGACCTGCGCGCCCGACTGCACGACCTGCTCATGACCCCCGAGGAGGTGGCACGGTGACGGTCACCGAGTCCCGCCGCACCCGCCGCGACACACCGCGTACCGGCGGCCACTGGGCCCAGCAGCTCCCACCCGTGCTCGGCGTCGTGGCCGCCACCGCCCTGTGGTGGGCGATCACGGTCGTCTTCGACGTGGAGAGCTTCATCCTGCCGTCCCCGCTACAGGTGGCGCAGGCCATGGCCGACCAGTCCGGCTACCTGTGGGACAACACCCTGGTCACCCTCGGGGAGACGGTGCTGGGCTTCCTGCTGGCCATCGCGGTCGGGGTGCCGCTGGCGCTGATCGTCACCGCGTCGCGGATGCTGGAGCGGACCGTCTACCCGCTGCTGCTGATGCTCAACGCCGTACCGAAGGTGGCCGTCGCGCCGCTGCTGGTGGTGTGGATGGGCTTCGGCCAGTTCCCCAAGGTCTTCCTGGTCTTTTTGGTCTGCTTCTTCCCGATCGTCATCTCCACCGCCGCCGGGCTCAGCTCCACCCCGGCCGACCTGGTGGAGCTGGGCCGATCGCTGAAGACCAACTGGTGGCAGACGTTCCGCATGATCCGGATGCCGGCCGCCGTTCCGCAGCTCTTCGTCGGTCTCAAGCTCGCCATCACCCTCGCCGTCATCGGCGCGGTGATCGCCGAGTTCGTCGGCGCCACCGAAGGGCTGGGCTACGCGATCGTCGCCTCCGGCGCGAGCGCCGACACCGCGTTGGCCTTCGCCGCGATGATCCTGCTCGGCGTGCTGAGCGTCGTGCTGTTCTACCTGCTCGCCGCGATCGAGCGGTTCTTCGTGCCCTGGGCGGACCGGTCATGAGCGCGCCGGACCTCCCGCCGACGGTCCCGGTCCGGTGGCTCACCGACGCCGTCGCCTCGGTCTTCGGCGCACTGGGCTTCTCCGCGCACGCGGCCGGTCTGGTCGCCGGCTCCCTGGTGGACGCCGACATGCGCGGGATCCCCTCACACGGGGTGATGCTGCTGCCGATGTACGTCGACCGGATCAGGGCCGGCTCGGTCAGCCTGGCCGAGCGGGCCGAGGTGGTCCGGGACAAGGGCGCCATCGCGGTGCTCGACGCCGGCCACGCGCTGGGGCAGCTCACCGGTGACCAGGCGATGCGGCTGGCGGTGGAGAAGGCGCAGGCGTACGGCGTCGGCGTGGTCACGGTCCGCCGGGCGTTCCACTTCGGTGGGGCGTTCCGCTACGTGGACCTCGCCGCGAACAACGGCTGCGTCGGCATCGCGGCGGCCAACACCCGTCCGCTGATGCCCGCCCCGGGTGGCGCTTCGGCGGTGGTCGGCAACAACCCGCTCGCGGTGGGCGTACCCCGCGCGGGTGGCCGGCCGGTGATCCTCGATGTGGCGCTCTCCGAGGCCGCGCTCGGCAAGATCCGGCTGGCCGCCGGTGAGGGCCGCGCGATCCCCGCGACCTGGGCGACCGACGCGCAGGGGCGGCCCACCACCGATCCGGCCGCCGCGATCAAGGGGCTCCTGCTGCCGTCCGGCGCCCACAAGGGGTACGGTCTCGCCCTCATGATCGACGTGCTCACCGGGGTGCTGTCCGGCGGGGCGTACGGCCGGGGAGTCCAGGGCCTCTACGCCGACGTGTCGGTGCCCAACGACTGCGCGCACTTCTTCCTCGCACTGGACGCCGAGGCGTTCGCCGAGGACGCGGAGGAAATCGGCCGCCGGGTGGACGACCTGGCCGGTCAGGTGCTCGGCTCTGCGCTGGCACCCGGTACGAAGCAGGTCCACCTGCCCGGTGACATCGAAGCCGGCCGGTACGAACGGGCCCTGCGCGACGGTGTCGCGCTCCAGCCGTCGGTCTTCGCCGGGCTGGTGGAGGTCGCCGCCGGGCTGGCCGTGTCGCTGCCGGCGCCGGACAGCGCCGGCTGACCGCGCCCAGGTCCGAACAAGGAGGAAGGAAGTCATGCAGGCCAGTTTCGACGCCACCGGCGAGGTGCTCGTGGTCACCGGGGGCGCCAACGGCATCGGCGCCGCCCTCGCCCACGCCTACGCCGACGCGGGCGGTACGGCCGTGGTGTTCGACGTGGCACCCGGGCGGCCGCATCCCGGCGGGCGGGTGCACGAGCACCGGGTGGACGTGTCCGACCGGGACGCGGTGCACGCTGCGGTGGCCCGGGTGCTCACCGAGCACGGCCGGATCGACGCCCTGGTGGCCGGCGCTGCGGTGCAGCCCCGGTGCAACGTGGTCGACATGGACCCCGAGCAGTGGCGCCGCACGCTGGCGGTGAACCTGGACGGGGTGGTCTGGTGCGCGCAGGCGGTCCTGCCGGACATGATCGCCCGCCGCTCGGGCGTGGTCCTGGTCTTCGCCTCGGGCCTGGCCACCGCCGGCCGGGCGCAGGCGTCGGCTTACGCGGCGAGCAAGGGGGCGTTGATCGCCTTCGCCAAGTCGCTCGCCGCCGAGGTCGCCGAGCACCGGATCCGGGTGAACACCGTCTTCCCCGGTGTGGTGGACACCCCGCAGTTCCAGCAGGCAAACCCGACCGGCGGCGAACGGGAACACTGGGAGCGGGCCACCGGCATCGGCACGCCGGCCGACGTGGTCGGCCCGCTGATGTTCCTGCTCTCACCCGCCGCGACCATGACCGGATCCACCCTCACCCGAGACCGGGCGTACCCGAGGAGCGAGGCGAAATGAGCAGCACGACCGAGCAGTTGCCGGTGGGTGTCGTCGGTGCCGGGCCGGTCGGCCTGGTCACCGCGTTGGGTCTGGCCCACTACGGCGTGCCGGTGGTCGTCTTCGAAGAGGACGAGCGGCTGTCGCTGGACACCAAGGCCGGCACCGTCCTCACCCGCACCCTGGAGGTGCTGCACCGGTACGGCGCCCTGGACGACGTGCTGGCCGGGTCGCTGCGCATCGACGAGATCGGCGAGCTGGACCGGGCCACCAACACCCAGACGCTCAGCGTCCGGACCGGCGACCTGACCGAGGACACCCGGTTCCCGTTCGTCATCAACATCCCGCAGCACGAGCTGGAGCCGATCCTGCGACAGCGGCTCGACGCCACCGCCCCCGGCGCGCTGCACATGGGGCACCGGCTGCTCGACTTCGTCCAGCACCCCGACCGGGTGGACCTGCGGCTGCGTACCGCCGAGGGGGAGCGGACCGTACCGGTGCGTTACCTGCTGGCCTGCGACGGTGGCCGGTCCGCCGTTCGGGACCAGATCGGCGCGGTGGTCGAGGGCGAGACGTACCAGGAGCGGTACATGCTGGTCGACCTGAGGGTCGACCTAGACGTGGAGAACCCGCGCGACTACCCGTACCTGGCCTACTTCGGTGACCCACAGGAGTGGATGATCCTGGTCCGCCAGCCGCACTGCTGGCGCTTCCTCTACCCGCTGCCGGCCGGGCAGGCCGAGCCGAGCCGGGAGGAGTTGGTCGACAAGGCGCGCCGGTTCATCGGGGACACCAAGACCCTGGAGATCGTCGGCACCAACATCTACCACGTCCACCAGCGGGTGGCCGACCGGTGGCAGGACGGGCGGGTCTTCCTGCTCGGCGACGCCGCGCACCTGATCACGCCGATGTGGGCGCTGGGCCTGAACACCGGGGTCCTGGACGCCTCCAACCTGCCCTGGCGAATGGCCTGGGTGCTGCGCGGCTGGGCCGACCCGAGCCTGCTCGACGGTTACCAGGTCGAGCAGGAGCCGGTCGCCACCAAGGGCTCCGCGTCGATGGCCGCCGCGGCGCGGGCCTACATGGCCCGGCGGGCGGACGACCCGGGGGTGATGACCGCCGGCAACTGGGGCAACGCGTTCACCCGCGCCATGCTCGGGGTACGCCTCGACGTGGACGGCACGGGTGACTGGTCGATGGTCGCCGCCGGTGACGAGCCGCTGCCGGTGCTGGCCGGGGCGCGCAGCCCCGACCTGCCGCTGTTCGGCCAGTCCGGCACGGTGCACCTGCACGACCTGGCCGCCGACGCCTTCGTGGCGCTCTACTTCACCGACCCGCGCCGGGTGCCGGCGCTGCCGCCGCAGGAATCGCCCGCGCTGCGGCACTACGTGGTGAGCCGGTGGGACGCGCCGCACGACTCCGGGCTGCGGGACCGGGCGCTGTTCGACCCGGGGGACCGGGTACGGCGCCGGTTCGGCGTCGAGAACGACACACTGGTGCTGGTCCGCCCGGACGGGCACGTGGCGGCGATCGTCCCGTTCGACCCGGTCTCCGGCGTCGACACGGCCGCCCACCTCTACGCCCGGGTCACCGGGTGCCCACCGCCCCGTGACCCGGCCTGACCACACCCTCGTCTGCGAAAGGGATGACAATGAGTAACTACGGTCACGCGACCGCCCCGGACGGAAGCCAGGTCGAACTCGGTGCCGTCGGCCAGCAGGTGGTCTTCGAGAACGACCAGGTGCGGGTCTGGGAGATCACCCTGGAGCCCGGCGAGCAGCAGCCCTGGCACCACCACCTCAACCCGTACCTGGTGATCGCGCTGGAGGCCGCCGACAACCGGATCGACGCGCTCGTCGGTGGCGACCCGCGCCTGGTGCACGAGGCCATCGGCGGCGTGGTCTACCGCGAGCCGGGGGAGGTCCACATGCTCACCAACAACGGCACCACCCGTTACCGCAGCCGGCTGGTCGAACTGAAGTGCCTGGGGGAGAACCTCGTGGCCGGTCAGGGCGACCGATGACTGACCAGCCGCTGCTCGTACCGGCTCCGCCGCTGCCGGCCGGGGTCGACCCGCAGGAATGGGCCAACAACCTCTCCGAGCCGTCGAACTACGGCGGCGAGGCGGCCGACCGGTCACGGGAGGAACTGGTACCCGGCCCGGACGGCCTGGTGCTGGCCCGGTTCCGCGAGATCCTGCTCCAGACCGATGAGCTGGACTGGGCGGACAAGACGCTGGCCGGTCTCTCGCACAAGGCGCTGTGGCGCGACGAGAAGACCGAGGCGTCCATCTCGCTGATCCGGTTCCGCAGTGGCGCCGGCATCCCGCTGCGCCACTCGCACGCGTCCAACCAGTTCATGTTCTGCCTCAGCGGCCGGTACACCTACCTGCCCACCGGGCTGACCCTCACCCCGGGCTCCTTCTACTGGAACCCGAAGGGCAGCCTGCACGGGCCCACGCTCGCCGAAGAGGACAGCGTCCTGCTGGAAATCTACGACGGGCCGCACTACCCGACCCAGCCGGAGTGGTACACCGATCCGGCGGACGCCCGCTAGCTCCACCTCGGAAAGAGAAAGCGACCATGCCCAAGCAGCAGATTGTTTCCCCCGAGCTGGCCGTCCCGAACGGTCACTTCGCCCAGGCCACGCAGATCAGGGCGCGGGGCCGGATGGTGTTCGTGTCCGGCATGACCGCTCGCAACCGCGAGGGCGGGGTCACCGGCGTCGGTGACATCACCGCCCAGACGCACCAGGTCTGCCAGAACCTGCGCGCCGCGATGAAGGCCGCCGGCGGGTCACTGGAGGACATCGTGCGGGTGGACGTCTACGTCCGCAACATGGAGGACTTCAACGCCATCCACGAGGTGCGCCGGCAGTACTTCACCGGTGAGCCACCGGCCTCTACGATGGTGGAGGTCTCCAAGTTCGTGAACAAGGACTACCTGATCGAGATCAACGCGATTGGCGTGATCGACGACGAGCAGGATGCCCGATGAAGCTCGCCAGCGTTCGTACCGTGACCGGCCGGCGGATCGGGGTGGTGGACGGCGACACCGTCGCCGTGCTCCCCGCTGAGCTGGGCGGACTCGACGAGGCGTTCCGTGGTGGCGCGGACGCGTTGGACGCGGTCCGCGCCGCCGCGCGGCAGGTCGCGGCGGTGCCGTTGGCCGAGGTCCGGCTCGACGCGCCGCTGCGCCGGTTCAACCGGGACATCCTCTGCACGGGCTGGAACTACTGGGACCACTTCGAGGAGTCGCGCGGTAAGCGGGAGGGGCAGGATCCCGCGGAACGCCCCAAGCATCCGACCTTTTTCACCAAGGGCCCGGACACCGTCGTCGGCCCGTTCGACGACATCGCCTACGACCCGCAGCTCTCCGCGAAGTGGGACTACGAGGCGGAGGTAGCGCTGGTTGTCGGGGCGGACTGCCGTTCGGTGAGCGAGGCGGATGCGATGTCGTACGTGGCGGCGTTCTGCGTCGCCAACGACGTGTCGCAGCGCGACCTGCAACGCGCGCATGGCGGTCAGTGGCTCAAGGGCAAGAGCATCGACGCCACCATGCCGCTCGGGCCGTGGCTGACCACCGTGGACGAGGTGCCGGACCCGGCGAACCTGCGCATCCAGTGCGAGGTGAACGGCGTGCTGCTCCAGGACGCCTCGACCGCGCAGATGGCTTTCCCATTCGCCCGTATCATCGCCGAACTGAGTTGGGGGATGACCCTGCGGGCCGGCGACGTGGTGCTCACCGGAACGCCGAGCGGCATCGGGAACGCCCGCGAACCGCAGGTGTTCCTGACCGACGGCGACCTGGTGGTGACCCGGGTGGAAGGGCTCGGTGAGCTGCGTAACCAGGTGCGGCTCACGAAGCTGCACTGATCCCTGACAGATGCGGGGCGGACGCATCGTGGCGCCGCCCCGCACCATTCCACAACGACGAAATTGGTACCATTTCCAGGGCGCGCCGGTGCGTTTGTGGGATCACCCAAAACCCTACGGACCAGGATCATGTCTCGCATGTCCCCGAAGACGGGACGCGGACGGCATCCACCAGCGGCTCTATCCGGAGGCACACCGTGGCAACAGCACATCGTAGAACCGTCCTGAGTGACGCCAGCGATGACGGCCGGGTCAGTGCCGGTGGAGCCGACGGGCAGCACCGCACCCTCGCCGACTCGGCGACCGCGATCCTGCACGAGGCGATCCTCACCGGTCGACTGCCGGCCGGCACCCCGCTGCGGCTCAACGAGATGGCCGACCTGCTCGGCATGAGCATGAGCCCGGTCCGGGAGTCGATCCGGCGGTTGGCCGCGATCGGCCTCGTCGAGGTGGTCCAACACAAGGGCGCCTGGGTGGTGCCGCTGACCGTCGAGGACGCGGTCGACACCCACGAGGCCCGGATCGCCATGGAGACCGCGCTGGTCGAGCGGGCGGCAACCCGGTTCACCGCCGAGGACGCCCGGCGCGCCGAGGCGGCACTCGACGAGCATATCGCCGCGTCCGCGCGCGGCGACGCCACGGCTGCCCGCCGGGCGCACACCGAGTTCCACTTCACCATCTACCGGGCGGCCGGATCGCGTTGGCTGCTGCGCGGTCTGGAGCCGGTCTGGGAGAACAGCGAGCGGTACCGGTTCGCCATGGTCACCCCGACCGCGCAGCACGAGGAACGGGTCCGGGAGCATCGGGCCATCCTCGACGCGTGCGTGGCGGGGGACGTGGCGATGGCGGTGGCCGCCGTGCGGGTCCACATCCAGCACGCGGCCGACCGCGTGATCGGCAAGATGAACACCGACGCGGCAGCGGTGCCCACGGCCCGGGAATAACCGAAGCGCTCGCGTACCGGCAGATGACCACCGGTGTCAGGGCCGGTACGCCGCTGACACCGCCCTCCATCCGGCGGAAACACCTTCCCGACGGGCAGCCCGCCGCCCGGGTGGGCGGCCACGCCAGTCACCATCCCGTACCGTCGGCGCGTGCCGTCGTGACCGCCGGTCGGGCCGAACCGTTAAGGAACCCCCAGTGCCCGGCATCGACATGCACGCCCACCTCGCCCCCGACCTGCGCCCGGCCGACCTCCCAGGGGTCGCGGTCGACGGTGACGGCGCGGCCCTGCTCGGCGGCAAACGGGTCGGACCGGCTGACCTGTACCACCCGGACCGGCTCGAGAACCACCTGGACCAGACTGGGCTGGACGAGGCGATCGTCAGCGTGCCGCCGCCCTTCTACCGCCAGCGGTTGTCCAGGCCGGAGGCGGCGGCGTGGGTCCGGGTGGCCAACGACGGCCTGCTCGCCGTGGTCGCCGACCGGCCCCGGCTCACCCCGCTGGCGTACCTGCCGTTCGAACACCCCGAGGTGGCGCTCGCGGAGTATGACCGGATCGCTGCCGACGACCGCTGGGCCGGGGTGGTCGGCGCCGCCGGTGGCGACGCCGGACCGCTGGACGGCCCGGCGCTGCGCCCGTTGTGGCAGCGTCTCGACGCGGATCGACGCACCCTGCAACTGCACCCCGCGCACTCGGCGGATCCCCGGTTGGAGCCCTACTACCTGGCCAACCTGCTGGGCAACCCGGTCGAGACGGCGGTGGCGGTGGCCCAGCTCATCTTCGGTGGGGTGCTCGGCGGGTACCCGGGCATCCGGTTCGTGCTGGTGCACTGCGGCGGTTGCGTGCCGGCGGTGGTCGGGCGCTGGGAGCGTGGGCACACCACCACCCGGCCGGGCGTACCGGTACTGTCGCCCACCCCCGCCGAAGCAGTGCGCGCGCTCTACGTCGACAACCTGGCCCACGACCCGGCGGTGATCGACCTGGCGGTGTCGGTCTTCGGCGCGGACCGGTTGGTGCTCGGTAGCGACTGGCCGTTCCCGATGGGCACCGACGACCCGGCCGCCACGGTTACCCACCGGGGCGGGAACTACGCCCGGCAGGTGGCCACCGACAACGCGGCGCGTGCCCTGGGACGGGCGCCTGCCGGCCGGTGACGTCGGTCGAGGCAGCGGCGTAGGCACTGGAGTTGCTGATCTCCAGAGTCCTGCCGAACGTTGTCCCCTCGGACATCAGCCTTGGTGAAACTGGGCAGTCCCGTCAGCGAAGGAACATCGTTCCTTGCCATCCCGGGCCGTGTCTTACCGACGTGGGGAACATCAAGCCGCTCGCGAAACGGCCCGCATTGATGTTCGTGACGAGCCAGCCCACGCCGTTCTCATCGATGCTGATCGAGACCAGGTCGGCGCGGCCGTCCCCGCTCAGATCGGTCGGGTAGGGCAGCGTGTTGGCGGTCCAACCCGCGCCCACAGAAGCTCGGGGTCCCAAACTGACGTGGCCAGCAGATAACCCTGGTCCGGCAGCGTGCTGGGAGCGGTGACACCGATTGCGCTCAGTGCCGCCGCGCTGGCGGGCGTCTCACTCGCTCCTCCGACGTAAACGGTTGTTCCGGTGCCCGGATCGGTGGAGGTGATGGTGACGCTCGTGTCGTATGCGGTGAAAGCGGCCACCACGGCGTCAACGGCTGGCTGGTCCGCGACCGCGCCACGAACAAGTGTCACAGAGGCCGGCAGGTCAAGCGGGGTCCCGGTAACGGACAATTCCTGTGGCTGCGGATTGAGGGACGGGGTGGCGGCAGCGCCGCTGGCCGTGGACGGTGGGCACACCAGCGCACCCGCGCCGACAAGAGAGACCAGCGCGCAGCCGGCCACTGAGCGCGGGAAGCGCCAGCGTCCCCGAGAGTAGCTGTGTCGCATGGACGTACTCCTAGGAACTTGAGGATTATGAATGGGAGCCGGTGCGCGTGGGTGCGCAGCGGCTCAAGGAGATACTGGACTAGACCACGCGACTCGTCAATGTTTGCGTCAGGCCGCAGTGATCAGCCTGCGCACCACCTACCGACGCATCCGCGACCACGCCACCCGGCGCCGACCCCGTCTGATCGCCAAGACCGACCCCGACCACGGCACCACCCGCACCAGCATCCGCCGCCGGCTACAAGCCCTGACCCACCGGCAGCGTCCTACTCGCCGAAGACGAAACCTGACTCGTACTACTCGCCAAAGTCCGCGCCTGCTGGATGCCACGCAGGGTTCGCCGAGCCGGCCCAAGCGATCTGAACAGGACCGGCAAAGCGGCTCAGCTCGTCCACCGATCCGCCAACACAACAGCGCCTGTTGACCTCCTAGCCGTTCTGCGGCTCGAGACGGATGCGCGCCCCGTTCCGGCCAGGGGCACGCCCTGTCCAACGGACCCACACCGAGGTCAAGGACGAAAATCCAATCAGAGCCACCGCCCTATTGCCGGTCGCGCTCAGTCCTTGCTGAGCATTGCATCGCCGGTGGACCAGGCGAGCCTGCCGTCGATCATGGTGGCGACCACCCGGCATCCGAGTCGGTGACCGGAGAAGGGCGTGTTGCGTGCTGGACTGGCCAGTCGGGTGGGATCGACCGTCCAGTCGGCTCCGGCGTCAATGAGAAGCAGGCTGGCCGGCATCCCTGGTTGGAGCGGGTCGGAGCCGACGCCGGTCCCCCCGATGGCCGCCGGCCGGATGGCCATCGCCTCGGCCAGCCCGCGCCAGGACATGAGTCCCGTACGCACCATGGTCTCCGCGACGACCGGCAGCGCGGTCTCCAGGCCCAGCATGCCGGGTGGGGCGTCGGACCATGGGCGGTTCTTGGCTGTCGGGGTGTGTGGCGCGTGATCGGTGGCGACCACGTCGATGATGCCCTCGGCGAGGGCGTCGCGCAGGGCCAGTACGTCCTGGATGTTCCGTAGCGGCGGGTTGACCTTGTAACGGGTGTCCCCGGTACGGACCAGCTCGTCGGTGAGCAGGAGATGGTGCGGGGTGACTTCTGCGGTGACCGGCCAACCTCGGGACTTGGCCCAGCGGATGATCTCCACGCTGCCACGGGTCGAGACGTGGCAGATGTGCAGGGGTGTGTTGTCCGCGCCAGCGAGAACGCAGTCCCGAGCGATGATCACCTCTTCGGCCACGTTCGGCCAGCCGGCCAGCGCCAACTCGCGGGCCGGTGCCCCGTCGTTGGCCTGAGCGCCCGGTGTCAGCGGTGACGACTGCGCGTGCTGGGCGATGAATCCACCTGCGTCGGCCGCTCGGCGCAGCGCCTGCCTCATCAGTGCGGGATCCTCCACGCACCGACCGTCGTCGGAGAACATCCGGGTCTTGGCGTGCGAGGCAGCCATCGCCTCGATCGGGGCGATGGTGGCGCCGGCGAGACCGAGGGTGACCGCGCCCACGGGTCGTACCCGGCAGTGGCCGGTGTGCTCGGCGATGTCGGCGACGTGTTCCACCTGTTCCGGGCCGTCGGCCACCGGAAGAGTGTTCGCCATCGCGAACACGGTGGCGTACCCACCTCTGACCGCCGCCAGCGTGCCGGTGGCAATCGTCTCGGCGTCCTCGGTGCCCGGCTCCCGTAGGTGGGTGTGCAGATCCGTGAGGGCGGGCAGGAGGATGAGACCGTGGCAGGCGACGTCGAGGACATCCGGTCCGGTGCTGATGTCGCCATGTGCGGCGATCTTGCCGTTTTCGATCAGCAGATCGATCGGGCGGTCGCCGTAGGGGCGTACGCCCCGGAGCACCGTGCATGGCAGAAGCGGCTGCCGGGACAGTGGCCCTACCGGAACGTCCCAGCTCGGCTCAGCCATTGTCGACGTTCCACCGGAAGACCGGCCCGTCGAGGCAGACCAGGGGAGCTTCCCTGCCCTCTCCCCGTTGCCCGGACGAACATCCGTGGCAGTACCCCAGGCCACACGCCATGTGGGCTTCGACCGAAACCTGCACCTCGGCGCCCCAACGCCGGCCGAGTTCGGCGGCCAGGTCGACCAACCGCTGTGAACCGCAGGTAAGGATGAGTTCCGGGGGGTTGTTGTCCAGCGTTGTGGTGAGCAGTGCGGCCAGGAAGTCGGGCTCACTGGTGGCATCCATGTCGGTCACCTGGTGGAGTTGCCCGGTTCCGCCCCGGCGAAGCACATCGACGCCGACCAGGGCCCCCGGGTGGCGGGCACTGACGACAGCCGTCGTCACGCCGCCCCGGGCGGTATTGGCTGCGGCGACCATGGTCAGCGAGCAGGTGCCGATTCCCCGGCCGAGCAACAGCACGTGGTTGCTGCCGGCAGTGAGGTGGAATCCCTGGCCCAGCGGCCCGGTCACGAGCATGGTCTCGCCAACGGCGAAGGTCGAGAGCTTTCGGGTGCCCCCTCCGAGCACCCCGTACACCACGTCGATCGTGCCCGTTTCCGGTGCCGCGTCGTAGATTGCCATCGGGCGGGGCAGGACGGGGCCGACCTCGTCGGTGCGCGCTGCGGTGAGCATGACGAACTGGCCGGCCTGGGCCCGGGCGGCGATGGTCGGGGCGTGCAGGCGCAGAAAGCGGTACCGGTCGTCGCCGACCGGTTCATGGCGGAGCACCGGTGCGTGGTGCCAGGTGGGTCGGGGGCGGTGTGTCGGTGGCAGATCCAGCGGCACGAGGTGGCCTGCGGTGTTCAGCACGTCGTCTCCACCGTGGTTCCGGAGGCCAGCTCGCGGTCCAGGGCGAGGAGGCTGCGGGCGAGCAGGTCGGTACCGACGGCGAGATCCTCCACGCTGGTCCACTCGTCCGGGACGTGGCTCAGACCGTTCCGGCTGGGTACGAAGATCATTCCAGCCGGTACGACCTTGTTGATCATCTGACTGTCGTGGCTGGCGCCGCTGGGGAGTACCCGGTACCTGGTGCCGGTGGTGGTGCAGACGTCGGCGATCTTGCGACGTAACCAGACCGGCAGCACGACCGGTGAAGTGTCGCCCAACGTCTCGATTTCGAGGGTCAGTCCGCGCCGCTCGCAGATGCTCCGGGCACCGTCCATCAACTCGACCGCGGTCAATCGCTGTCGATCGCTGTCCACGTCACGGATGTCGACGTACAGCCGGGCCGTGCCAGGGATGGTGGTGATCGATCCTGGTTCGAGCTCCAGCCGGCCGACGGTCGCTCGCGTACCGTGATGTCGAGCGTCGGTGGCGATGTCCTCGGCGAGCAGCGTTATCTCGGCTGCGGCGGTCATGGCGTCCGCACGTTGGTGCATCGGGGTGCCCCCGGTGTGCGAGGCGCGGCCATGCAGGTCGATCCGAAGGCGGGTACTGCCGGAGATGAGGTCGACAATGCCCACCGGGATGGCCTGTGCCTCGAGCACGTTGCCCTGCTCGATGTGGAGTTCCACGAATGCCGCCCAGTCGTCCGTGCTCCAGCGCGCCTCCGCGACACGGTCCGGGTCGAGCCCCACCGACCGCATGGCGTCAGCAACGGACACACCACGCGTGTCCCGCAGGTCGGCCAGGTCCGGCGAGTCGAGTAGGCCTGCCGCGATCCGGCTGCCGGTACAGGCCTGGCCGAACCGGGCGCCCTCTTCGCCGGCGAACGCCACGAACCTGATCGGATGCGTGTGTTGCGTGTCGCTCTCCACCAGGATGCGGGCTACCTCCATCGCCGCTACCACGCCGGCGATGCCGTCGAACCGGCCGGCATTCGGCACGGAGTCCAGGTGGGAGCCCGTACCGATGGCGGGGGCTGGCCTGCCGCCCGCAATCTCGGCGTAGCTGTTGCCGGCCGCGTCGGTCCAGGTACGTAGGCCGAGCGCACTGAGCTCGTCGGTGAACATGCGGTGCGCCGCGCGTTCCAGCGGGGTGTACGCGAGCCGGGTCACCCCGTGCGTGGTCTCGCTGTGTCCGGCGAACTCCGTCAGCAGGTGGGTCAGCCGGCCGGTGTCAGCCGGTGGCAGGCCGGTTTCCACCAGCGTCGGGCTCATTGTGGTGCGTCCGTCGTTGTGGTGACGGTGGCGACCGGGTTCCCGTCCGGACCGGCCAGTGCCGGTTCGGGGATGGGCAGGGCTGCCGCGACGGCCACCACGGTCACCTGATCGTTGGCGAGGAGGCGTTGTAGTGTCCGTAGCGGTGCCGGGTCGGACCAGGCCACGGCGAGAAGCGCGGCTCGCGATCCGGCGGTGGGATGCCGACTCAGCGAGAGCAGCCCGGATCCTTCGTAGACCCGTACCGCCGGGATGTTCAGTTCCCGGCACACCACATGGGTCAGCACACCGTCGTCGATGTTGTCCCGCCCGACGATGACATCGGGGTTCTGCGGCCGCAGCCGCTCGGCGAGCATCCGGCCGACGATTTCGACTGCGGCGGTGTCTGCGACACCGCCGTCTGCCGCTGCCCGTCGCAGTTCGTCGACGGCGGCGGCGAGTCGGTCCGGAGATGGTGGGTAAGTCGTCATCGCGGTCTCAGCTCCATTTGGGTAGGTGGTATACGCGCGGGTTCGGCGACGCGGTGCGCCCCCGGTCTGTCAGGCTGTCGCCTGGCTGGCGTCCGTTCGGGCGCGCGACCGCGCCTGGTCGGGTATCTGCAGGTCGAGCGGGGTGTACAGGGCCTGGACGGGGCAGTTGGCGGCGGTATGGCTCCGGCCCCGGCTGCGGTCGACGGCGGCCAGTACGCCCGGCACCACCGCGCCGAGGTCACGCAGTGCGCGCACCGCGACCGCAGTGTGCGCGCCCGACACGATCACGTCCTCGACGAGGATGACCCGTTCGCCGGCGTGCAGCTCGCCCTCGACCCGTGACCCGCCCCCGTCCTCGAGGCTGCGGATCATGGCGAAGGGCAGGCCGGTCTCCAGGGACAGCGCGGTGACGAGCGGCATCACCTGCGTCCGGGCGGCCAGCCTGTCGGCGGTCGCGTCCACCAGATCCGCCAGCAGGGCAGCCATCCGGCGGAGGATCGTCGGCCGGGTTTCGAACAGAACAACGTCGATGTACGTGTCGACAGGCTCGTTCGCGTCGAGCATGAACTCGCCCGGTAGGCACGCCGCGGCGCGGAGGTCTCGCGCCAGTTCCGTCCAACGTTGGTGGCGGCTCTGGAACATGTTCCGCCGGTTGGTGCCGGTGTCCACAGCGCTGTCAGCGCGGATCATGGTCTTCCTCCGAGGCTGGTCGGTTCGGTCGTGGCTTGTCCGGCTGATCGTTGTGTGACCGACGGTGACGACGGGAACCGGCTGATGTAGCCGAGTTCAGCGCTGAGCCGAGCTGCCGTGGTGAGCACGAGGTGGATCGCTCCTGCCCGGGCCACGGGGTCGCGCATCCGGTCGGCGGCTGCGGCCAGGGTGAGGCTCGCACAGGTTGTCCCGGTGGACGTCCGGATCGGCGCTGCCACGGCCCACACTCCGCGGTCCAACTCGTCGTCGCACACGTCGTACCCGCGTGCCCGGACGACCGCCAGGTGTTCGATCACGGCATCGGGGGTGGCCGGGGTGTCCGGGGTGAAGGGAGTGAGCGGGCGGTCGGCGAGCAGGGCGCGGGCTTTGCTGGTGTCCAGGTCGGCGAGGAGCGCCCGCGCGGAGGCGGCGGCGTGAAGGGGCATCTCCTGGCCGATCCGCACGAACAGGCGTAGCGGGTGCTTGCTCTCGATGAGCGAGATGCAGACCACCTGGCTGCCGACCAGTTCGGAGAGGAAGACCGTCTCGCCGGACTCGGCCGCGGCTGCGACGACTGCGGGGTGTGGCGCGGTCAGGGTCGAGGTACGCCGGTTGTTCTGCTCGGTCAACTGCCGGGCGGCAGGTCCGAGGAAGTAACGTCGGTTGATCGGTGACCGGGTGACGAATTCCTGCTCGGTCAGGACGGCCAGCAACCGGTGGGCACTGCCCAGCGGGATGTCGAGCATCGAGTGAAGATCCCCGATGGTCATCCCGTCGCCGTGGCGGGCGATGGCGCGAAGTATTTCCAGGGCTCTGACAACCGGCTGCACGATCTCTCCTTCGACAGGCGCTCGGGCGCGAAAGCTCAGACTCGTAACGAGCCGATGACGTCCGAAACGGTCATCGTGCCCGATGCGGCGAGCAGGGGTCCGAGGCCCCGGACGATCTGCGCCATGGCGTACGGCCGGGTGAAGTTGGCGGTTCCGACCTGGATGGCGGTTGCCCCGGCGAGCAGGAACTCCAGGGCGTCCCGGGCGGTGGTGATGCCGCCACAGCCGATGACCGGGATGTCGACCGCCTGGGCGGCCTGCCAGACCAGGCGTAGCGCGATCGGTTTCACGGCCGGCCCGGAAAGCCCACCGACACCGTTGCCGAGTACGGCCGAGCGGTGGGTGACGTCCACGCTCATCGCCGGGAAGGTGTTTGCCACGGTGATGGCGGTGGCTCCGGCGTGCTCCGCGGCGCGGGCGATCTCCGCGATCGAGGTGACGTTCGGGGTGAGCTTGACGAACACCGGTACGTCCGAACGGGCGACCACGCCCGACACGACCCGCTCCACCGTGGTCGGATCGGTGCCGATGGCCAGACCGCCGTGCTCCAGATTGGGGCACGAGACGTTGACCTCGACCGCGGTGGCGCCGTGTCCGGCCAGTTGATCTGCCGCTGCCCAGTACTCCGCGACGGTGAGCCCGCCGATGCTGATGATGGTGGGCACGCTCGTCGCCAGGTACTGCGGAAGCACCTGTGCCCGGAACTCGGCGATGCCGGGACTCGGGATACCGACGCTGTTGAGCATCCCGTCGGCAGCCTCCGTGATCCGGTGTGCGGGGTTGCCCGACCGGACCGTGGCGAAGACGGTCTTGGTCACCAGGGCGCCCAACTCGTGCACCGGCAGCAGAGCGCCGAGTTCGGGGCCGAAGCAACCGGACGCCGGCATGACGGGATTGTTCAGCCTGATGTCACCCATCGTGACGGACAAATCGACCGCCACTGGGTCGCTGGTGGCCCAGAAATGGTCTCTTGAGTCCGCCTCCGCCGTCGGGGTGACGGCAGCCTCGCCCAGAGTGCCGGATGAGGCGCACAGCATTGTTTCCTCCACGCGGATGAACGCCTTCCACTTGGGAAGAGCCGACTATGCGCCATGGCTCGACGTTCGTCAAGGGCTGCCGCCGCTTGCTTCCGGCTCGGGGGTGCGATGGGCCAGGTCGATCATTTATCCAGCTTGAGGGGCTGAGGCGGCTCCGCGGTGACCCCGCTTGGCAGCTCCGGACGGGACCTGATGGCATGCGTGGTCGGGGCGCCCACCGGGTGGGGTGTCCCCCCGGACGGGCTCGCCGCATCGTCGACCTTGGATCAAAAGACGCTCCGGATTTCCGCTGAGGCGAAGCAGGCCTTCGGCTTGAAGAGGCAGCGGCGAGGCGCGCCCGGCCGCCTGAGACGTTGCCGCAGCGACACCAAATCATCTACACGTGTTGACTACACGTTGTGATGGACATATCTTCGGTTCTTCCTTCCCCCGGAGGTGCTGATGAAGGTGACCCGAGCCGACGTGGCCAAGCGGGCACAGACATCCGCCGCAGTGGTCAGCTATGTGCTGAATGGCGGACCCAAACCCGTGGCCCCAGCGACCCGGGCCCGGGTCGAGGCGGCCATCCAGGAACTCGGCTACCGCCCGAACCGGGTCGCCCAGGCACTGCGTCGTACCCGCAGCGGGTTTCTCGGCCTGCTGATGCCGGACGGCGGCAACCCGTTCTTCGCCGAACTGGCGCATGCGATCGAGACCGAAGCCGCGCGGCGCGGCAAGCTGCTCTTCCTGTTGCACTCCAACGGACGGGAGGAGGGGGAACGGCTCGCCGCCATGGGCGACGTGCGGGCCGAGGGGGTGTTGTGGGTGCCCCGTCACGAGAGCCCTTCGAACGCACTCGCGTTGGCTGACGCCCCGTGCCCGGTGGTCGTAATCGACCGCGTGCCGCCGGAGGCCACCAGCGGACACGACTCGGTCGCGGTGGATCACCACGAGGGTGCCCGTCTGGCCACCAGCCATCTACTCGGGCATGGCTTCCGGCAGGTGTCGTGCCTGTCCGGCCCCAGCGAGACCGTCGTGGGACGGGAACGGGCCGCCGGCTGGCGGCAGGCACTACGGGACCACGACATCACCGCCGAAGCGTGGGAGGTGTCGTCGGACTTCACGCCGGACGGCGGACGGTTGGCCGGTGCCCAACTGCTCGACCGGTTGACACTGCCCGCCGCCGTCTTCGTCGCCTCGGATCGGCAGGCACTGGGCCTGCTGCGCGCCGTGCGCGACCGAGGGCTCGACGTGCCCCGCGACGTCGCCATCGTCTCCTTCGACGGGACCGACGTCAGCGCCTACACCACACCGCCGCTGTCCACCATGCGGCAGCCCCTGTCCCTGCTCGCCGCCGAGGCGCTGACCCTCATGGAGGAGCGCATACGCGATCCGTACCGACCGGCGAGGCACGTCAGCCTGCCCGCCGAGCCAATCTTCCGATCGAGTTGTGGATGTGAACAGAAATGAGTGCGCCAACCGGAAGTTCCGTCGACAATCAGACAACCACGGCGGCAACGGTACCAACCGGGACGCTGCTACAGATATCAGGCATCAACAAGGAATATCGATCCGAGCGCGGCAAGGTGGTGCACGCGCTGCACGATGTGTCGCTCGACGTGCGGCAGGGTGAAATCCTGGCGATCATCGGCGCCTCGGGATGCGGCAAGTCCACCCTGCTCCGGATCATGGCGGGCCTGGATTCTGTCACCTCCGGCAAAACGATCTGGTCGCGCCAGCCGACGCCGGGGCGGGACATCGGCTACGTCTTCCAGGAGTCGGTGCTGCTGCCATGGCGCACCGTCCTCCGCAACGCCGCCATCGGCCCCGAGACGTTGAAGATCCCGCGCCAGCAGTACGAGCCGCGGGTGCGCGAACTGTTGAGCCTGGTCGGCCTGACGGACTTCGCCGATGCGCTGCCGCGCGAGCTGTCCGGCGGCATGCGCCAGCGGACCTCGATCGTCCGGGCCCTCGCGCACGATCCGGCGCTGCTGCTGATGGATGAGCCCTTCGGCGCGCTCGACCAGATCACGCGGGAGAAGCTGCACGATGACCTGCTCAGAATCTGGACCGCAACCGGCAAGACCATCGTCTTCGTCACGCACAGCGTCGACGAGGCGGCGTACCTCGCCGACCGGGTGGTCGTGCTGTCACCGCATCCCGGCCGGGTCCGCGCGGTCCACGACGTACCCCTGCCCCGGCCACGGAACGCGGAGACCAAGCTCGACCCACGGTTCGCAGAGTTCCAGGCCCTGCTACGGGGGGAGCTGTGACGGCCCCCACCTCGGCGCCCGAATCGATGGTCGCCGCGTCGCAGGCCCAGACGGCGGGTACGGGGCGACGACGGTCCCGCCGCCTGCCGATCGTGCTCAAGCCCTTCGTCGCGCTGCTCTACGTCCTCGTCATCGTGGCCGTCTGGGCCGGGTACCAGACGGCGGCGGATGTCCCGCGATTCCTGTTGGCCAGCCCCACTGAGGTCGGGTGGCAACTGGTGGACCTGGCAGGGGACGGAACGCTCTGGACCCATCTGGGCTACACCGTTCGCAACATCGGGCTCGGCTTCGCCATCGGGGCCCTGGTCGGTGTGCTGCTGGGAGTGCTCGTGTCCCGATCACAGGTCGTGGACGCGATGATCTACCCGTTCCTGGTCGTCTTCCAGGCGATGCCGAAGATCGCACTCGCCCCCATGTTCGTCCTCTGGTTCGGCCTCGGTCTGACCAGCCAACTCATTCTCATCGTGAGCCTGTCATTCTTCCCGATCCTGGTCGGCACCGTGACCGGGCTCCGGCAGGTGAACTCCGGGTACCAGGACCTGGCCACGATCATCGGGATGAAACCGGTCGCCAAGCTGTTCCGGATCGACATCCCGGCGGCGTCACCGTCGATCTTCGCCGCCGCGCGGGTTGCTGCGGTCGACGCCATGACCGGCGCCGTCGTCGCCGAGTGGATCTCGTCAAGCCAGGGACTCGGCTATCTCCTGGTGGAGGCCAACTCGTCGTACCAGGTGCCCACCCTGATGGCCGCGATCGTGGTGATCGTCGCCGTCGGAGTCGCCCTCTACCAACTGGTCACCTTCGTGGAGACCCGCGCCCTGTCCTGGCGCGACCCTGTCTCGGCCTGATTCCACGCCAACGCAATCGGGCTCTGTCCACCATTTCCCCCACACTGATTCGAGGTAGCGCCATGCGTCGCATCAACCGCAGATCCATCCTCGCCGGTATCGTTGCCGGCGCCGTCATCACGGTCACCGCTGCCTGCGGTGACGTCGAGCCCCCCGCGACAGGCGGCACGGACGGCGGCACAACAAAGGTCAGCATCCAGATCGACGGCGCCGCCGCGCCCTACTACGCACCCCTGTACTGGGCGAAGGAGCAGGGGTACTTCGCCCAGCAGAAACTTGACGTCGAGTTCCTGTACGCCGATGCCGCGACGATCACCAAGAACGTCGCTGCGGGCAACGTGCAGTTCGGCTTCCCGAACGCGGACACCGTCATCCAGGCCGTGGCCAACGGAGTGCCCGACGTCGTGGTGCACACGACATACCAGCAGGGCATCGGTGCCCTGCTCACCCTCGCCGGTTCCGGTATCACCAGCCCCGCACAGCTGAAGGGCAAGACCGTCGCCGTGACCAGTCTCGGCTCGCCGAACTACGTGCAGCTGACGGCGATGGCCGCATCAGCGGGTCTGGACGTGAAGAAGGACATGACCGTCAAGGTGGCCGGCACCGGGGCGATCGTCTCCGCCCTGCAGAACAAGGAAGTCGACGCGATCGTCTTCTCCCGGCTGCGCTACTACACCCTCAAGGCGGCGGGGGTTCAGGTGAACCAGATCCTGTCCAACGAGTACCTGCCCTCGTTCGGCAACGTGGTGATCGCCGGTCAGCAGTACGCCCAGGAGAATCCGCAGGTGGTCAAGGGATTCACCACCGCACTGAACACGGCACTGCAGGATCTCATCGACGGCAAGCTGCCGGCTGCCGTCACGATGTCGGTCCAGAAGTACGCCCCCAGCTTCGCCGGTCAGGAGCAGGCCGTGACCGAGGTGATGCAGGAGGTGTTCGTCAAGGAGCTGTGGCAGAGCGAGGCGACCAAGGCGAACGGGCTCGGCTACGGTGACCCGGCTGCCTGGCAGAAGGCGGTGGACGCCCAGAAGAAGTACGGCCTGATCAAGGGCGACGTACGCGCGACGGACTTCGTGCGGAAGGCGTCCTCGTGACCGAACGGCGACTCGGTCGGCTCCCCCGCACCCTGCTCGGTGCGACCTCGGTGGTGGCGTTCCTGCTGATCTGGCAGGGCTACGTCAAGGCCGCGGACGTTCCGGCGTACACCCTGCCGGGGCCGGTTGAGGTCGTGCGGTACGCCGGGCAGCTGCTCGCTGGCGACCAACTGCTCGTCCACATCAGGGTGACCGCTGCCGAGCTGGTGCAGGGCGTCGCCATCGGACTGACGGTGGGCGTACTCGCCGGAGTGATGACGGCCCGTTGGCGTTGGCTGGAACGACTGGCAATGCCACTACTGGTGCTGATCCAGATCACACCGAAGATCGCGATCGCGCCGCTGCTGGTGCTGTGGCTCGGCCTGGGCGTGACGAGCAAGATCACACTGGTCGCCCTGGTCACCTTCTTCCCGGTGCTGGTCAACACGCTGGCCGGGCTGCGGGATATCGGCACGAACTACCGGCACCTGTGTCAGGTGCTCGCCATGTCGGGAACGCAGCGGTTCTTCCGCGTCGAGTTGCCGATGACACTTCCGCACATCGTCGTCGGGCTGCGGCTGGGTGCGCTGGCCGGCGTGACGGCTGCGGTCATCGGTGAGCTGATCGGTGCCCAGGCCGGACTCGGCTTCATGGTCGCTCAGGGCCAGGAAACCGACAACGTCCCGCAGTCCATGGTCGGGCTGCTGTTGCTGAGCATGCTGGGCCTGCTCGCCTGGTCCGGCATCGGCACGGCCGCCAGCTGGTTGCGTACCCGTTTCGGTGTCGCGGGTGCCTGAGCAGGCACCGCCGCGTCCCGGCCACAGCAGCGCCGTGGCCGGGACGCGCCGGCGGATCGTGGTCGACACCGACGGCGGCGTGGATGATCTGGTGGCGCTCGCCTGGCTACTCGGCCTGCCGGAGGTGGATGTTCCCGCGGTCGTCGCGACCGGCGGAGCCCGCACGGTCGACGTCGTCGGAGCCGCGGTCACCCACGTCCTGAAGACGCTTGCCCCGGTTCGTCGACCGCTGCTGCTGCGGGGCGCCGAGGTGACGCCGGCGAGACGGACCTCGGTGCCGTCCGGAGTGCACCTGCACGGTGAGTACGGGCTCGGAACGCTCGTGCCGCCGTGCGGACCCGAATTCGGCGGCGGGGTGGAGGGCGAGGCGTTACCGCCACACACCGACTACCTCGTGCTCGGCCCGTGCACCACGGCGGCGCGGATCGCCAACCAAGGCGGCCACCGACCCGGGGAAGCCTGGCTGACCGTCATGGGCGGGGCGTTCGCACTGCCCGGCGTGGTGCAGGGGGCCGAACCGAACTTCGCGCGGGATCCCCACGCGGCCCGGCTGCTGTTCACCAACCCGCCCGGCAAGGGCGTACGGATCGTGCCGACCGACGTGACCACCCAGGCGAGGTGCCCGGACAACGCTGTGCGGTACGCGCTCGCTGGCGGGGAGGGCTGGCTCAGGTTACGGGCACAACTGCTGGCGTACTACTGGTCCGCGAGGTCGGCCCGGTACTGCCACGACCTGGTCGCTGCGGCTGTCGCCGTCTGCCCGGGCCTGGTGACGGCCGAGGTCGCGGCTGCGGTGACCGTCGACGAGAACGGTAGATCAAGCATGACCGCCGCAGCGGGCTCGGCGGTGCGGGTGGTACACGGTCTGCACAAGGCCCGGTGGCGGGCAGTCGCGCAGGGATGGGCATTGAACAGGGAGATGGCAGCATGCTGAACGAGCCGATGATCGCTGTGGTCGGCAGTGCCAACCTGGACCGGTTGGTGGTGACCGACAGGCTGCCCCGTCCCGGCGAGACGCTGACCGCGCGGGAGTACTGGGAAGGCGTCGGCGGCAAGGGCACGAACCAGGCGATGACGGCGGCCACGCTGGGGGCATCCGTCGCCTTCGTCGGCTGCGTGGGCGACGACGCCGCCGGTGACCTGGTCCGGCAGCGGCTTGCGGAACGGGGCGTGGACGTGTCCGGGATGATCGTCGTCGGTGGAACCCCTACCGGAACAGCCCTGATCACAGTGGATGGTCAGGGAGAGAACGTCATCGTGGTGAGCCCCGGGGCCAACGCCGCCCTCGACCCGGTCTGCATCGACCGCCAACGCGGCGTGATCGGGGCGGCGGCGCTCACCCTGATGCAGTGTGAGGTCGGGATGCCCGCCCTGGAACGAGCCGCCGAACTGGCCGGCGGGGTGCTGGTCGTCAATCCCGCACCCGCGTGCCCGCTACCCGAGACGCTCGCGCGTCGGGTGGACATCCTGGTGCCGAACCGCACCGAGCTGGCGCTCCTGGCCGGGACGTCCATCCCCGAACGGTTGGACGATGTTACGGGCGCGGTGGGACGTCTCGGTCTCGCTGCCACCGTGGTGGTGACCCTCGGGGCGCAGGGCGCCCTGGTGGTCGAGCCCGACGGCCAGGCCACACACGTGCCGGCGCATCCGGTGCAGGCGATGGACACCACCGGCGCGGGGGACTGTTTCTGCGGAGCCCTCGCCACGGCACTGGTGGCGCGACCCAATGAGACCGTCATCGAAGCGGCCCGCTGGGCGGTCGTGGCGGCGGCGTTGTCGACCCGGGGAAGAGGCGCCCAGGGCGCCCTGCCGGTCAGAGCCGAGGTGTCCGACGCGATGGGCGGGCTGCGTGAGGTGCCGGTCGGTACGGGCGGTTGACACCGTTGCGGCGCTACCGGGACGGGTACGTCGAAGCGCGCGTCGTGGGTGAGCACGCAGAGCACTGTCCGGCCGTCGACCAGCCCGGCGCGTACCTTGGAAGGTCGTGGTTGCGCCGAGCGGCTTCGGCGCGGGGCCGGGCGCGACGGGGCGGCGGAGGCCATGGCATCGTCCTCATCGGACCGCTGTGCCAGGTCACCGCTTCGAGCCCGCCGGGCGGCGCACTATTGCTGGCCACACCTCTGTCCACACTGGTTGAACGGGCCGGAGGTTGGGTGCGTCGAAATCAGATTGTCATCCATCCAGATCTGGCCCGGGCAGAACAATGTCGATATGGCTACCGGCTAATTGCTGCCGATGATCACTTCGTCGTCGGTCGCCTTCCCTGCCCCGAGAACAGGAGGACCCGCTCGTGGTTTCTCCCGCCGATCCGACGGTCACCAGCGACGATGTCGAGCCGCAGCGGCCCATTCCGCGCTTCCTGACCGAGTTCACGCCCACCCGGTGGCGCCGTCGACTCAGTCCCTTCTCCCGCGTACCCAAGCACTCCAAGATGGGCGAGACCTGGCACGTGGCGGCGAAGACCGCCCCGCACGAGCTGGTCATCGTCGACCGCCCGCCGGACATCGACCCCGAGGGGGCCGAGTCCCGCACCTACACGCAGTGGGCGGAGCTCGTCGACCGCGCCGCGGCCTGGCTGCACAAGGCCGGCGTACGGCCGTGGGACCGGGTGGCGATCCTCAAGGCCAACCACCTGGACATCGTCGTTCTCGGTTGTGCCATCGCCCGGATCGGTGCGATCCCCTGCATGTTCTCCGGTTCCTACGGGCCGGAGGCGATGATTCCCATGCTCGAGCGGCTGGAGCGGCCGTTCCTGCTCACCGACCAGAAGCACATCGACAGGTGCGGCATCACCCCGGAGGTGGTGGCCGAGCTGACCGTACGCACGATCAGCGTCGACGCGGTCCCGGACCGGCCGGACGTACTGCGCCTCGACGACTTCAAGGACGCGCCGCCGGTCCAGCCGAACATGCGCGAGTTCAAGGAGCCGGTGGTCATCACGCACACCTCCGGCACCACGGGCGTCCCGAAGCTGGTCATGCACTCCGCCGAGTCCATCTACGCGATGGCGATCGTGGAGACCGAGCGGTGGCCCAGGTTCGGGCTCCGGCGCAGCGACACCGTGGCGTTCTGCGACCCGTACACGCACGAGCGGCTCACCACCATGCAACTGGCGATGGCCGCCGTCGGTCCGCGGGTGATCTACCTGTCCGACCCGCTCTCGCCCCGGGTCCGGGAGTTGCTGGCCGAGCACAAACCGACGCTGGTCGAGGCGCTGCCGAACATCTACCTCGCCTGGGAGCCGCTGACCCGCGACCCGGCCGGCCTGTTCGACAACGTGCGGGAGTACGTCAACTCCTTCGACGCCATCCACACCCGGACCATCCGGACGTTCATGGCCGCCACCAAGCGCCGGTTCCCGATCTGGGTCCAGTCGTGGAGCCAGAGCGAGAACGGTGCACTGTGCATCCGGCCGTTCTTCCGGTTCGTGGTACGCCGCAAGGGGCACCGGCCACCGCCGACCCAGCTGATCGGCTGGCCCATCCCGTTCCACGCGAAGATGCGGGCGGTGGACCCGGCGACCGGCAACGAGGTTCCGCGTGGCCAGGTCGGCCTGATCGAGATCGACCAGCCGGGACGGTGCCTCGCCTACGTCGGCGAGCAGGACCGGCACGACCTGAAGTGCAACGGCAGCTGGTGGAACACCGGCGACCTCGGGATCATCAACAAGTGGGGCGCCGTACGGATCGTGGACCGGGAGATCGACCGGATCCCCGGCGGCAGCGCGATCGAGTTCGAGGACCTGATCCTCGACCGGATCGACTATACGACCGAGGTCGTCGTCCTTCCGGTCGCCGGTGACCTGCCGGTCCCGGTGGTCAGCACGATGGACGACGTGCCGCTGGACCGGGCCGACTGGGAACGGGCGGTCGCCGACCTGAGCCCGATGGCCCCGCCGATCCAGATAAAGTGGGACGAGTTCCCACGAACCGGCACGTGGAAGATCCGCCGGGTAGCGCTTCGGGAGAAGCTGCTCTCCGGCGCCCAGGCGATCGGCATCGGTCGCTGGACCTGACCATCGTCACCGTCTGATCCACATCGACCGCGGCGCCGGATGCCGGCGCCGCGGTCATTCCGGGACCGCAGCGGTCGAGCGAAGGGTAACTACGATGTTGGACCTCCTCGGCCGGCTCGTGCACCAGGTGCGCTGGTGGGTGATCGCCGGCGCCGCGGTGTTCCTGGTCGCCGCCGGCGCCTGGGGAGCCGGTGCCTTCGACGACCTGGCCGCCGGCGGCTTCACCTACGCGGCGAGTGAGAGTTCCCGCGCCGACGAGGTCGAACGGGAGCAGCTCGGGCGCAACGACGCGGACGTCGTCGTGCTGTTCGGCAGCGACCGCTGGACGGTGGACGACCCCGCGTACGCCGACGCCGCCCGGCGCGTCCTCGACAAGCTCCCGACGGACCGGGTCGAGGGGGTGACCGACTACTGGCGGGCCAGAGTGCCCGCCCTGGTCAGCACCGACCGGCACGAGACCTTCGCGGCGGTGCAGATCGCCGGTGCCACCGAGAACGAGCGCCTCACCAACTACCTGGCCATCACCGATCACCTGACCAGCCCCGACCTCGACGTCACCGTCGGGGGACCGCTGGCGCTCATCGACGACGTCAACACGCAGAGCAAGGCCGACCTGACCCGCGCCGAGGCGCTGGCGCTGCCGATCCTGTTCCTGCTGCTGGTCCTCATCTTCCGTAACCTGCTGGCGGCGCTGCTCCCGGTCGTGGTCGGGGTGCTGGCGATCGTGGGTTCGTTGGCCGGCCTGCGGCTGCTCGCGCAGTTCACCGACATCTCGATCTTCGCCGTCAACGTGGTCACGCTGCTCGGCCTCGGGCTGGCCGTCGACTACAGCCTGTTCATGGTCAGCCGGTTCCGGGAGGAGCTCGGCGCGGGCCATCCGGTTCCGGCGGCGTTGCGGCGGACCATGGTCACCGCGGGCCGGACGATCGTCGTGTCCGCGGTGACCGTCGCGCTGGCGTTGGCCAGCCTGGCCGTCTTCCCGCAGGTGTTCCTCCGGTCGATCGCCGTCGGCGGGGTCGCCGCGGTGCTGCTGGCGGGGTTCTTCGCGATGACCGTGATGGCGGCGATGCTGGCCCTGCTCGGTACGCGTCTGCGGGAGCGCCGCAGGACGCCGGCCGGCACCGACCCGGACTCCGGCGCGTGGGCGCGGATCGCCCGTACCGTGATGCGCCGACCCGTGCTGGTCGGTGCCGCGGTCATCGCCGTGCTGGTGGTCCTCGGTCTGCCGTTCCTGCGCATCTCCTACGGCTGGCTGGACACCCGGGTACTGCCCGCCTCGGCGGCGAGCCGGCAGGTCCAGGACACCGTCGATCAGTCGTTCCCGGAGAGCGTCACCCGGCCGATCGAAGCCATCGTCACCCTGGACGGTCCGGCGAGCGCTTCCCCCGGCCGGGAGGAACTCGCCGCCTACGTGGACCGGGTGGCGGCGCTGCCGGACGTGCGGCACGCCGACGTCACCGGTGCCTCCGGCGACACCGTGCGGGTCACCGTCCAGTTCGACGTGGAGCCGATCTCCGAGCAGGGCCGGGACCTGGTCGACGCGGTGCGCGCCGTCGAACCGCCGCCCTCGGGCACGGTGCTGGTCGGGGGTGACGCCGCCGGGTTCGCCGACCTGATGGACATGCTCGCCGAACGGCTGCCGTGGATGGCGCTGCTGGTCATCGCCACCACGTTCGTGCTGCTGTTCTTCTCCTTCGGCTCGTTGGTGCTCCCGGTCAAGGCGATCCTGATGAACGTGCTCAGCCTGACCGCGGCGTTCGGCGCGGTGGTGTGGATCTTTCAGGACGGTCACCTCGACGGGCTGCTCCGGTTCACCTCCACCGGCAACATCGACGTGGTGCAACCGATCCTGATCTTCGCCGTCGCGTTCGGGCTGTCGATGGACTACGAGGTGTTCCTGCTCTCCCGGATCCGCGAGCACTACGACGCCAGCGGTGACAACACCGAGGCGGTCGCGGTCGGATTGCAGCGGTCGGGGCGGATCATCACCAGCGCGGCCCTGCTGCTGGTGGTGGTGATCGTGTCGTTCGCGACCTCCAGCGTGCTGGTCGTGAAGATCATCGGAGTCGGGCTGGCCCTCGCCGTCGTCGTCGACGCCACGATCGTCCGGGCGCTGCTGATGCCGGCCACCATGCGGCTGCTCGGCCGGCTCAACTGGTGGGTGCCCGGGCCGCTGCGACCGCTCTACCGCCGGTGGGGGATCCGTACCGAGGGCCAGGTGGGCGCGGAACGCGCCGTCGGGTGAGGGCTTGCGCCGCGCGCCCAGGTCGTCATCGGTGACCCGTCGACACCGCCGTGCCCGCTCAGGGCGGTCAGGCGATCCCTTCGCCGGGCACGGCGGGGCGGCGAACGGGGTGGCCGCGCCCGCCGTGCCCACGGTGTGGCGGCCCGCCGTGGCCCGGACGGGTCAGTAGATCAGGGCTCGGCCGAGGCCCATGTCGGTCAGACGGGTGGAGTGCACGATGCTGGTGACCTCCACGGCCTTCTGGATGCGGTCCTCCGGCGTGGTGTCGACCAGCCGGCGCCCGTCCCAGATCTCGTAGTCGCCGATCATGTCCAGGTGCGGCGTGATGCCCTCCTGGAACCAGTTCTCCCAGCGGGTGAGCTGGTCGGCCACCGGCAACTGTTCCCACAGCCGCATGCCGCCGCGGATGAGCTCGACCAGGCGGTCCTTCTCCTCCGGGTGCTGCTGCAGGTGCTCACGGATGATCGAGGTGCCGACCGCCAGGTGACGTACCTCGTCGATGGATGCGCCCTTCTCCATGTCCGCCATCCGGGGGTCGATCGGCCGCCACTTGCGTTCGCTCAGCTCGATCGACGGGGCAAGGAAACCCTCGACCAGGATGGTCAGCAACACCACGCCGCCCATGAAGTCCTGCTGGTCGCGGACGATCGGCATGCCGAGTTCCTCCAGCGGGTCGAGGATGCCAGCCTTGTCGCCCGCGGTCTGCTCGGCGATGACGGCGGCGACGTCCCGCTCGTCGACGCCGAGGTTCCGCAGGTGGTTGCGGAATATCATCGCGTGCCGGGTCTCGTCGACCAGTTGGGTGGCGTAGAACTCCGCCGTCGTCGAGTCCGGCGCGCAGGCCACGATGTGACCGATCGCGCGGGCCGCCCGCTCCTCGGCCAGCGCGCGGAACGCGACCTCCTGGATCAGCGCGTCCCGCAGTGGACCCGGCTCGTGGAGGAAGTCCGGGGTCACCAGCTCCGGGGCGTATCCGACGATGTTCCCGCGCAGCGTCCGCTGTGGGACGTTGGTGAACCAGTAATGCAGGTCGCAGTCGCGTGCGGTGAGCCGGATGCCCTCCGCGCCGTCGAACAGTGACGATGCCTGGTCCCAGTCGGCGGCGTCGGCCGCCGTCACCGCCGATCGCTCGTCGGTGCGGGGAACGGCGGCCTGGGGGCGGTACGTGACCACCGGCTGCTGGTGCAGGCTGGGCGCGGTGACCGGGGCAGCACCGACGGATTCGACGCCGGGCGTGGGTGTGGCGACCGGTGAACCACCGGATACCGCCGCGCCGCCCGGCGGCTGCGGAGCGTTCGTCGCCGGTGCCGACGCGTCCGCTGCCAACGCGGCGGCAGGGGCGGCCGGGGCGGCAACCGACCGCGGGGCCGGCGTGGCGCCCGCCGGCGCGGTGTCGTTCATGATGAACGGGTGGGTGCCGTCGAGGTAGTCGACCATCGGCGCCGCGACGCTGGCCCGCGACGGCGGGTGGAACGCGACGCACTGGCACGCCGCGATCAGGTAGGCCACGTCGGGGGAGCCGATGAACGACATGCCTCCGAGCATCTCGACCGCCTGCCGCGCGGCGTCGGTGATGGCGTCCTGCGCGCCGTACCGGGCCATCAGCACCCGGGCCAGTGCGTCGTTGTCCGTGTCGCCGGCCATCATGGCGCGGGCCGCGCCCTCCACCAGCTGTGTCGCCGTCTCCAGCCGGGTGCCCAGCGCGGCGCGGTCGGTGGTCGCGCCGCGTCCGGCGGCCAACGCGCGTTCCACGAGCGCGCTGGCCATGCCCAGGTACGACGCGGTGATGAGCAGCTCGAACCAGATGAACCCGACGGTCTGCAGATCGTCGAGCATCCCGTCCGGGCCGTTCTCGGTCGGGATGACCAGTTCCTCCTCGATGAACACGTCGGTCAGCCGGACCTCGTCGCTCTCCGCGCCGGCGAGCACGCTGCTGGCCCAGAACGGGTGGCGCGTCACGCCGCGCAGCGTGGCCGGCATGAGCAGGAACGCCGTCTGCAGGCCGCCGTCCGACGCCGGCACCGCCACGCTGGCCGTGAGCAGGTCCATGGAGTGGCTCAGGCTGCACGGCTTCTTCGACCCGTTGATCCGGTAACCGCCGGTGACCGGCGTCGCCGTCATCGTGGGGGAGAGGATCCCCTGGCTCGGGCGACCCTCGGCGAACCCGGACGAGAGCAGCAGGTTACGGCTGGTGATCGCTTCCAGCAGGGCCCACTCCATGCCGGAGTTCTTGATGCTCTCGGCGAAGGTGAACAACGTCGCCACCGAGAAGTGGTGCATCGTGGTCGCGACCGCCAGCGACGGCGCGTGGGCGCCGATGGCGCGGGTGACCCGTACCGCGTCCAACGGGGTGGCGCCGAGCCCGCCGTAGTCCTTCGGAATCACCAGACTGGGGCCGTTGCTGGCGCGGAACACCGGCAGTGTGCCGCCGCCGGAGGACTCCCGCTGCTCGAACGGAACCTTCGACAACCCGTCGAGCAGCCCCGGCAGGTACGACTCGCACAGCGCGCGGGCCTGGTCAAGCGATCGCACGGCGTTCCTCCAGTGCGGTAGCGGTCAACGGGGGATGAGCGCGTGGGCGGCCGTGCGACGCAGTTTGCCCGACGGTGTCTTCGGAAGGCTTCCCGGCGGCAGCACCACGACCGACGCCGGACGGGCGTCGACGTCGGCCACGACCCGGTTGACGATGGCGTCGCGGAGCGCCTGCTCGGCTGCCTGGCCACCGACCAGCCGCGACTCGACCAGCACCGCGAACGACTCGCGCGCCACGCCGTCACCGGCCATCAGCCGGACCGCCGCGACGTTGCCGTCCCGGACGCCGTCGACCGTGGCGGCCGCGCGCTCGATGTCGGTGGGGTAGATGTTGCGGCCGCCCATGATGATGACGTCCTTGCGCCGCCCGCAGACCACGATCTGGCCGTCGACCAGGTAACCCTCGTCGCCGATGTCCAGCCAGCCGTCGTCGTCCAGGGAGGCGGCCGGACCACCCGGCTGCGGGTCAGCCACGCGTTCCACTCCCCGCTGATGGAGCCGGTCCTCGCCGACCTGAGCAAGGTGGAGGCGGATCTCACCCACCGGCCGCCGGAGATCCCGCTGGTCTGCAACGAGACAGGCCGGGCCGTCGACATGCTCGAACCGGGGCACTGGAGCCGGCACGCACGGCAACCGGTGCGGTTCGCCCAGAGCGTGCGCTGGCTACGGGAGCAGGGGGTGACCCGGTTCCTGGAGGTCGGGCCCGACGGCGTACTGACGGCCATGGTCCTCGACTCCGTCGCCGACCTGGACGGTGCCGACCCGACCGGTGAGACGACGGTCGCCGTGCCGCTGCTGCGTACCGGACGTGACGAGGCGGACTCGACCCGGGAGGCGTTGGCCCGCCTCTTCGTCCGGGGCGTGGACATCGACTGGGCCGCGGTGGCCGGTGACGGTGGCCCGTACGTGGAGTTGCCCACCTATCCGTTCCAGCGCAGGCGGTACTGGCTGACCCCGCCGGCCCGGCCGCTGTTGGGGCAGCCGGTCGAGACCGGTCGACGCGTCCGGGCGGGCCGGGTTGCTGCCGACCGGTGAGCTGTCGATCGCCGCGCAACCGTGGCTCGCCGACCACCGGGTCGGCGGCGCGGCCGTCGTGCCGGGCGCGTTGCTGGCGGAGATGGCGGCCCGGGCAGGTGACCACGCCGGCTGTCCGGAGGTGGTCGAACTCCTGCTGAGGGCACCGCTGGTGCTTCCGGAGGCCGGCGCCGTCGAGACCCGGGTGGCCCTCGCCGCACCGGACGGCGACGGGACCCGTGCCCTGACGATCCACGCGTGCCCACCTGGCGGGTCGTGGACCGTGCACGCGACGGGAACCGTCGCCCCGGTGGCGACCAGCGACGCGACCCGGTTGAAGCTCTGGCCGCCACCGGGCGCGACCCCGCTGGAAACCGACGGGTTCTACGACCGCCTGCGCGCGGGCGGCTACGGCTACGGCCCGGTGTTCCAGGGCGTCCACCGGGCCTGGCGGCGGGGTGACGAGATCTTCGCCGACGTACGGCTGCCCGCCGACACCGCCGGTACGGCCGACCGGTTCCTGCTGCACCCGGCGCTGCTCGACGCCGCGCTGCACGCCCTCGCCCTGCTCGCTGACGCCGACGGGGCCGACGACGGGATCGCCCTGCCGTTCTCCTGGACCGGCCTGCAGGTGCACGCCCGTGGCGCGACGGCGCTGCGGGCCCGGCTGACAAGGGATGGCGACGGCGTCGACGTCGTCCTGGCCGACACGTCCGGCGCGCCGGTCGCCACCGTTCGGCACGTCGCACTCCGCCCGATCACCCCGGACCGGCTGGCCGCCGCGCCGTCCGCCGGCGGGCCGGGCGGCGGTTACGAGCTGCGCTGGGTACCGGCCGCTCCGGCCCGGTCCGGGCAGCCGGTGGTCTGGCTCGACGAGCTGACCGACGGCGACCAGGCTTCCGACCTGGTCTTCGCCGAACTGCCCCCGGGCGACGACGACCCGCACCGTACCGTGGTCGCCGCGCTCGACCTCGCGCGGCGCTGGCTGACTGACCCGCACGCCACCCGGTTGGTGGTGGTGACCCGGAACGCGACGGGTGACCGGCCACGCGACCTGGCCCAGGCGGCGGCGTGGGGCCTGCTGCGTTCGGCGCAGTCCGAACATCCCGGCCGGTTCACCCTGGTCGACCTGGACGACGACCCCGCGTCGCGGCAGGCGCTCGCGGCGGCCGGAGCCAGCGGCGAACCGCAGGTCGCGATCAGCGCGGGCGCCCTGCTGGTGCCCCGGCTCCGTCCGGCGGCCGACCGGGTGCCGGACGGAGCCGGGCCGCGACCGTGGAACCCACACGGCACGGTCCTGGTCACCGGCGGGACCGGCGCTCTGGGACGCTTCGTCGCCCGGCACCTGGTCGAGCGCGGGCGGGCCCGGCACCTGCTGCTCACCTCCCGCCGTGGACCCGACGCCCCCGGCGTCGCCGACCTGGTCGCCGAACTCCAAACCCTGGGCGCCGAGTCGGTCCGCGTCGTCGCCTGCGACATCGCCGACCCGGCGGCGTTGGTCGCGTTGCTGGCGTCCGTGCCCGCCGAGCATCCGCTCACCGCGGTGCTGCACCTGGCCGGTGTACTCGACGACGGGGTGGTCGAGGCGCAGACCCGGCAGCGGTTGGCCGAGGTGCTGCGGCCGAAGGTGGACGGCGCGTGGCGGCTGCACGAGCAGACCCGCGACGCCGACCTGGCCGCGTTCGTCCTCTTCTCCTCCGCCGCCGGGCTGTTCGGTTCGCCCGGGCAGTCGGGCTACGCGGCGGCCAACGCCTACCTGGACGCCCTCGCCCGGCACCGGCGTGCGCACGGCCTGCCCGCGCAGTCCCTGGCCTGGGGGCTGTGGGAGTTGCCGGACGGGATGGCCGAACAGGTCAGCGTCGCCGGCCTGCGGCGGATGCGCGGGATCGGCCTGGCACCGTTGCCGGTGCCGCGGGGACTGGAGCTGTTGGAGCGGGTCCTCGACTCCGACGCGGTCACCCCGGTCCTGGTCGACGTGGACACCGCACTGCTGGCCGGTCACGACCGACGGTCGGTGCCGGTCGTACTGCACGAGCTGATGGCCACCGGCCGTCCCGACGCGGATCCGGTCACCCCGGTCGCTTCACCCGGCGGCGCTGCCGGTGGCGCGGTGGCGACGGCCGGCGGCACCCGGCCGGACGACCTCGCCCGCACGCTGCCCGGGCTCGCCCCGGACGAGCAGGACCGGATGCTGCGCGACGTGGTGCTCGCCGAGGCCGCCCGGGTCCTCGGCCACACCTCGACCGCCGACCTGGACACCACCCGCAGCCTGCCCGACCTCGGCTTCGACTCGCTGACCGCGGTGGAACTGCGCAACCGCCTCGCCGCCGCGACCGGACTCACCCTGCCGGCCACGTTGGCCTTCGACTACCCGAGCGTGCGGGAACTGGTCGGCTACCTGCGCGGCGAGTTGCTCCCCGAGCAGGCGTCCACCCCGCTCGGTGTGCTGGAAGAGCTGACCCGGCTGGAGTCCGGCCTGGCCAACCTCGCCATGGACAACGTGGCGCGCAAGCGGCTCGCCGACGCACTCAACCGGCTGCTGTCGCTGGTGGACTCCAACTCGGACAAGATCGACGCAGCGGGGGACGACTTCTACGACCTGATCGCCTAGCAGCGCAACGGATGCGGGGGAAGGTCCCCTTGCTACCGCCTCGGCGGTGGCAAGGGGACCTTCCCCCGCAGATGAGCTCAGCCGAGCGGTTCGGCCTGTACCACGGTCACCTCGATGTCGGCGCCGAACAGTCCGACCAGGATGTCCCGCACCGAGTCGCGCATCGCCGCGCACGCCACCGGGTCGATCAGGCTTGCCAGCGAGGCGATGCCGAGGTCGAACCGGCTGTCGAACTCGACCCGCACGCTCTCGCCGGCCTCGACCACCAGCCACGATCCGGTGAACGTCGCGAAGTCACCCTTGGTCTGCTCGAAGCCGATCCGGCGGTTCACCGGGTCGATCGTGTCACGTTCGGTCCAGATCAGGATGCCCTTGCGGAAGTTCACCTCCCACTTCGACTCCACCTGGTTCGGGCTGATCCGGGTCACCCCGACCGTCCGTACCGTGTCGGTGAACTCCGGGTACGCGGCGAAGTCGGCCAACCGGTCGAACGACTCCTTGGCGTCTGCCGTGGGCAACAGGGCGTGCACGATGACGGAGCACTCCAAGGTGGCCTCCTCAACTAGGGTCGACGGTCACAGCTTCAAGCCCCGGATCAGGTGTCGCAGGCAGACCCGCCACGCGTCCTCCAGCTGCTCCCGGGTCATCGCGTCCGGTCCACCGGGGATCTCCCCGAACGACGTCGGCAGCAGTTCGGGGATGATGACCAGCCCGCAGACCGCCACCACGCCGTCGAGCCGGGCCAGGTCCTCGGGCGGCAGGACGTCCTCGAACGCCGGCCGCACCAGCCGCTCCACGATGGATGGATCGGCCAGCCGACCGGCCGGCATGTCCACCCCGCACTCGCCGGCGATCTCCGTCACCAGCTCCAGGTAGCGTTCCACCGGCATCCCGGCCGGCCCGGCGGTCAACCAGTACTCACCCTTGCGCAGGTCGGCGTCGAGCACCGCGCGGATGCCCCTGGCCACCATGTCCTGCGGCACGAGGTCGAAGAACGTCCCGGGGTGCGCCGGGATGAACGGCAGCTTCCCGGTCAGCAGGTATTCGGCGAGCAGGTGCACCGCCTGGTTCTGCCGGATGACGCCGGTACGGGAGTCGCCGATGACGATCGCCGGTCGGACGATCACCGAGTCCAGACCGCTGTCGCGGACCATCTGCTCGCCGAGGTACTTCGACGTCACGTACTCGTCGGTCCGGGCGGCCACCTTCTCCGTGCCCAACCGGCCACCGCCACCGGCCTGGCCGTACCGGGACACGTAGGCGGTGCTGACGTGGACCAGGGTGGCGTCCGCCTCGGCGGCCAACTCCATGACCCGGCCGAGGCCCTCGATGTTGAGCCGGTCCACTTCGGCCTGGTCGGCGGAGAAGTTGACGATCGCGGCCGAGTGGATCACCGCGTCGACTTGGGCGCACAGGTCGCGGTAGGCGCGACGGCCCAAGCCGAGCGAGGGGGCGTGCAGGTCGAGCTTGACCACCCGGTCCGAGCCGGCCGGCAGGCGCCGGTAGCCTGCGGCGATCACGTCGTACCCGGAGAGTTCGGCCAGCACGGCGGTGCCCACCACGCCGCTGGCCCCGGTGACCAGGACGGTGCGCCGCGTCATGCGGGTGAGCCGCTTCGCGCGGCGGGGAAACGCGCGGCCAGTGCGGCGGCGGCCCGCGTGAACGAGGCGACCAGCCGCATCTCCTCGTCCGGAGTCATCGTGGCCGGCGGGGTCAGCCGCAGCACCGGGTGCGCGTTCATCGAGTGGTTGACCACCACGTCGTTGTCGAGCAGGTCCATCAGGAACTCCGCGGCGTGGTGCCCGGAGCGGAACTCCACGCCGATGAGCAGCCCGGCGCCGCGTACCTCGGCCACCAGGTGTTCGATCGGCCGCACAGCCTCGCGGATCGCCGCGAGCAGCCGGCCGCCCACCTGTGCCGCCCGGTCGACCAGACCGTCTCCGCTGATCACCTCGACCGTGGCCCGGACCGCGGCCATCGCGAGCGGGTTCGCTGAGAACGTGGAGGTGTGCAGGTAGGGGTCCTTGTCGAACGGCGCGAACGCCTCCTCGGTAGCGAGGGTCGCCGCGACCGGCACCAGCCCGCCGCTGAGCGCCTTGCCGACCAGCAGGAGGTCCGGCCGTACGCCGTCGCGGTCCGCGCCCCACCAGGTCCCGAGCCGTCCCAGTCCGGTCATCACCTCGTCCAGGACGAGTATCGCGCCCCGTTCGCGACAGAGCGCCTCGACCGCCTTGAGGTAGCCGGACTCGGGGATGATCACCCCGCCCTCGCTCTGCACCGGCTCGACGACCACGCAGACGTCCCGGTCGACGACGGCCGCCAGCTCGTCCAGGTCGCCGAAGCTGACGTGGGTGACCTCGGGCAGCAGCGGGCGGAACGGGTCCTGATAGAGCGACCGCGCGGTGAGCGACAGCGCTCCGACCGTCTTGCCGTGGTATCCGCTGTGCATGGAGACCAGCCGGTACCGCCCGTTCGCCCGGGCGATCTTGATCGCGGTCTCCACCGCCTCCGCACCCGAGTTGGAGAAGTGCACCTTGACCAGGCCCTCCGGCGCCACCGAGGTGAGCGCCTCGGCGGCCCGGGCCGCGGGCTCGTTCAGCAGCACCCGGGTGGACAGCGCCTGCCGTTCGAGCTGGTCGCGCACCGCTCCGAGCACGGTCGGATTGCCGGCGCCGACGAAGAACACCCCGTAGCCGGCGCAGTTCAGCAGTTGGCGACCATCCGCGGTGTGCACGACAGCGCCCGTGGCGCTGACCTCCAGCGGAGTGTTGAGCATGGCCGCGACACGGCCGAGCCCCTCGCCGAGATGGCTGCGATAGAGCTCGAAGACACTGGAGGACACGGCGGAAGTCTGCCGGACCGGCTTCAAGGGATCAAGCGTCCACTCAGGATGACCCTTGGTGGCCGAACAGCGGACCCGTTGAGGATTGCTGGTCGCGTTGACCTTGCTCTAAGGTGCCGGCGTGGACGCGTACAGCGAGATCACCTATGCCGTTTCCGACCGGATCGCAACGGTCTCGCTCAACCGCCCGGAGGAGCGCAACGGCTACACCCTGCGGATGGCCGACGAACTTGCGCACGCGTTCGACCGGGCCGACCGCGACGACGACGTGCGGGTCGTCGTCCTCACCGGCACGGGCGAGCACTTCTGCGCCGGGCTGGACATGTCCGTGACGGAGTTCGACACTCCCGACGACCCGGAGGCCCACTGGGCGGAGCCGGCGGGCCGCTGCTCGATGCGGATCTTCGCGATGAACAAGCCGGTCATCGCCGCGATCCGGGGCGCGGCCGTCGGTGCGGGCGCCACCATCATCCTCCCGGCCGACTACCGGCTCGCCGCCACCGACGCCCGATTCGGGTACGTCTTCAGCCGCCGCGGCATCTACGCCGAGGGAGCGTCCGCGTGGTTCCTGCCCCGGCTGGTCGGGATGGGCTGCGCCCTCGACTGGATGATCAGTGGACGGGCCTTCGACGCCGCCGAGGCGCTCACCGCCGGCCTGGTGCACAGCGTGTACGAGCCGGAGCAGCTGCTCGACAAGGCCTACCAGCTTGCCCGGACCATCATCGAGACCACCGCGCCGGTGTCGGTGGCGGTGATCCGGCAGATGCTCTACCGGATGAGCGCGCTGGACTCGCCGTATCCGGCGCACCGGCTGGACTCCCGACTCTCCGCCGACGCCCTGACCAGCCCGGACGCCCAGGAGGGATTCGAATCCTTCCGCCAGCGGCGCGCCCCGGTCTTCCCTGGCCGGGTCAGTGCGGATCTGCCCGACCACCTCCCCTGGAGCAACGAATGACGTCTATGGTTTGCGCATGACTCCGCAGGCAGCCGGGCACGGTCCGGAAATCGCTGAACAGACCATCATCGCGGCACCGGCAGACGAGGTCTACGCGGCCGTCGCCGACGTGCGTCGGATGGCCCGGTGGAGCCCGGAGTGCTTCGCGGTCTGGGTGACCCGACGCGACGGCGGGCGGCCGCGGAACTTCGTCGGCTGGAACCGCCGGGGCCCGTTCCTCTGGTTCACCACCTGCCGGGTCGTCACCGCGACGCCGGGGCGCGAGTTCGCCTTCGACGTCACCACCTTCGGCCAGCCGGTGGCCCGATGGGGCTACCGGTTCACCGAAACCGACGGCGGCACCGAGGTGACCGAGTACTGGCGGGACCACCGCAACGGCGTGTCGCGGGTCCTCGGCCGGATCTTCACCGGCAAGGCCGCCGCCGACCGCCCGACGGTCAACCGGGACGGCATGCGCCAGACCCTGAGCCGGTTGAAGCGGGAGCTGGAAGCGGCCTGAAGTGACGCGTCCGGTACGGCTTCCGAATCAGGGCGCGCGGAGCGATCCTCGCAGCGGCAGACGCCGCTGAGCTTGCCGAGCCAGGCAGCATATCGACGGCGGACGTGGAGGCAGTGCTGCGAGCAGTCTGGCGCGGGTGACGGTGCCCTGGTCCTGCACCCCGGCGACATCGATGCGGCGCGGGCGGGCCACTGCCCGACCGGAATGGGGGGCCAGTGGGCGCGGCGAGACGGGTATCGCTCCGGCGGTGGGCCGGCATGCCCCGGTGGGCTCGGGTCGTCGTGATCGCCGCCGTCTGCGTCTTTGCGTACGGCGGGATCGTCCACCTGGGCGACCTGCTCGGTGTCCGACCGGGTGGTCCAGGCCCGTCCACCCCCACCTGGCTGATGCTGTACTTCACCTCGCTGACCGTGTTCGACCCGCTCGCGGCGCTGTTGCTAGCGCTGCGCCGGATCGAAGGGCTGCTGCTCGGCTGTGCCGTGCTCGGCAGCGACGCGGCGGCGAACGGGTACGCCAACTACGTGCTGGACACTGCCCCGGGGATCACGTCCGGCCGGATCGGGCAAGCGGTGATCACGGCACTCGCGATCGCCCTGATCGCGGCGGCGCCCAGGGTCGCGCCCTGGCTGTACCGGCCGTGGCGCGCTGGCGAGTGCGCTGTCCATGAACGTTCATCGGGTCTGATCGGTCAGGCGGCTTTGGTGCGAGGTCGGCCCCAGGGCTGTCGGCGTTCGCTGCGGACTCGGGCGGGTTCGCGGGGTTGAGCTGCCAGAACGTCGGGCTGACGGGCGTTGGCGTTGCGCCAGCGCAGGTGTTTCTGAAGCTCGCGGGCCAGCACCGTGTGGTCCGGGTGGTTCGAGCCGGCCACCGTGAAGGTCCGCAGTGGCCCGAACTGGGCCTCGATCGGGTTGGCCCACGACGCGCTGGTCGGGGTGAAACACCACTCGACCCTGTTCCGGGCCGTCCAGGCCCGGATGGCCGGGGTCTTGATCGCCGACAGGTTGCCCAGGATGAGGTAGATCGGTGCGCCGTCTGGACGAGCGGCGCGGATCGACTTGAGCGCGGGACAGGGTGTGATCGCCGCCCTTGCGGCGGCGGTTCACACCCCACAGCTGGACAGCGCACTTGGTGTACTGATCGGGGACGTTGGTCAATCGCGTGAGCAATGCTCGAAACCTGTGGATGAGCGCCGTGGGGGCGTACCCTCCCGGCGAGTCCAAGTC
>NZ_JBAKHU010000034.1:0-68992 GCF_036906895.1 Micromonospora sp. CPCC 206060 | reverse complement strand
CTCGTTTCAGCCATGAGCCTCTATCCCTCAAGTCCTGGCCTCCACGTTACGAGGGGAACCACAGCCTGCGGCAAATCTGCGGCGGCCTCGTCGGGCCTGACGGTGCCACGTGTCCGCCTGGTGGGTCCGGCGCCGCGCTGCGGCTGCGCCTATGGCTCCCTCACCGCCACGCCGTGCGCGCCGGGGCGTGACCGGCCGCCACGCCGCACGCGCGTCCCGGCGCAAGCACGGCGGCGGGCCGCAGGCCCGCCCTTGAATGCCGCTCGGGCATCGCCAAAGAGACCAAGACCGACCAGGCCGAACGACAGGTCACCTTCCGTGAGTACGGCGAACGGTGGCGGCTCTCGCGTCAGATTGGGCAGGCGTTGGACTATCAGCGTCACACGGAGTCACGTCTGCGGCATCACCTCTATCCGCACGTGGGCAAGCGACAGATGCGGGCGATCACGGTCACCGACGTGCTGGAATGGGTGGCGCTGCTCCTGCGCAACAACGTCGCGCAGTCTTCAGTGAAGACCTACCTCGACCTCTTCAACGCCGTCATGAATGCCGCTGTTGCAGACCGGATCATCTCCGACAACCCCTGCAAGGCAGTACGTCTGTCCGCGATCCTGCGGGGCTTCTCCCGGGCACCGAAGTGGGTGCCCACCGATGAGGACATGCTCGCCCTGGTCGGCGTCGTGCCCGACCGCTACCAGGCGGCCATCTGGTGCGGCGTGGGTGAAGGGCTGCGGCTGGGTGAAGTCCTCGGCCTAGAAGACGGGGTGCGGTGCGTCGACGGGCCTCGTCAGGAGCTGCATGTGGTTCAGCAGCTCCGCTTCCACAAGGGCCAGTACGGCGGGTTCTACCTCGCTCCGCCGAAGGCTGGCTCCGTTGGTGATGTGGACCTTGACGATCATGTGGCGTTGGTGCTCGCGGAGCATGTCCGCAAGTACCCGCCCGCGTTGGTGGAACTGCCGGACATCACTGGGGGCACTCCCGATCCCGGGAAGCAGCCGAAGCGGCGGGCCGTTCCTCTGCTGTTCACCGATGAGCAGGGCAAGCCGCTTCATGATCAGCGCTGGTCTGACCTGTGGCGGACTTGGCGCAAGGCGGCGGGGTGGCCGGAGGAAGGCACCTTTCACTCCCTGCGGCACTACTTTGCTACCCGTCTGATCACCTCGGGCGCAGATCCCACCGACGTACAGAACGCTTTACGTCACTCAAGTCTGCGGATCACGCTGGAGACGTACGTGCACTGGTGGCCGAAGAAGAACCGCCGTCGCAACATCGTCAGCACGGCGCTTCGGGAGGCTGCGGGTAGCCGCTCTGGGGTGAAGCTTCCGGGCTGAGTTGTGCCGGATCTGTGCCAAATGATCAATGACCAGCGTTTCCGCTGGTCATTGATGGTATTGGTGGAGCTGAGGGGATTTGAACCCCTGACCCCCTCGATGCGAACGAGGTGCGCTACCGGTCTGCGCCACAGCCCCTCCGCCGGTCACAGTCTCACACCGGCGCCGGCCGCCTCCGGAAGGGCGGCCGGCGACAAGGCTAACAGGTCGGGTGCCCACCCCGCGAATCACCCCCGCGTGTCCACCTCACCACCCGCCCCTGCCGGTCGATCATGGACTTGTGGTGGCCTTTTCACCCCGTTAAGGGGGTTTTGTGGGGCACCACAAGTCCATGATCGACGGGGCAAAGACGGGCAAAGGCGGGGCTGGGCGGGGGGTCAGGCGGAGTGGGAGCCGCGGCCGGCCTCGTAGGCGCGACCACGCAGGCCACCGGAGCGCCGGTAGGAGACCGACCCGCCCCCACTCGCCGCCGCCGGCCCGTCGTCCGGCCGGTCCAGCCCCATCGCCGCCCGGCGTACCGCCTCCCGTTGGGCGGCCAGCCGGCGCTGCGCCTCCCGGCGTTGGGCTGCCCGGCGGGCCTGCTCCCGGCGTACCTCGGCCTGCCGGGCCGCCAGCCAGGCCGCCTCGCGCGCCCGCGCCCGCCGCCGGCGCCGCTCGGCCAGGACCTGACCCCGCAGGTGTACGACGTACGCGCCGAGCAGGCTGACGGTGACCGAGAAGCCGATCCAGAAGCCGGGGCTGACCACCACCACCCCGACCAGCTCGACCAGGTTGAGCAGGAGCAGGGCGGCGAGGACCCGTCGTCGGCGGTACACGACGGGGGCGTGCCTGCGCCGGGGCGGACGGCGCCGGGCGCGGCCCACCTGCCGGGGCACGATGCGTAGGCCGCCACGACGGCGCCCGGTCGCGGGCGGGGCGGAGACCGAACCGGCTGCACCCACCGCACCCGCACCACGGCCGCCGCGCTGACCGGCAGCGCTCCCGGTCGCGTCCGGCGCCTGGGCGGGAAGTGGACGGATCTGGCTGCGCCACGGGTTGACCGGCCGCCGGCCCGGGACAGTACGGGTCCGTCGGCGGCGCTGGAGCACCCGCGCCGTCGACTGCGCCCGCTCCGCCACCAGCCGCTCCGTGGCGTCGTACCGACGGACCAGCGCCGGCGCGAGGGCGAGCAGACCGGCGGCGGCGAGGACGGCGAGGAGCACCGAGGTCGGCACCCTCACCCCTCCCGTCAGCCAGTTCGGGCAACCGCCCGCCTGCCGCAGGATCTTCACCCGAGTAGGGCTCGGTACGCAGATCGTGCGGGCAGGCGCCAGCCGCCGCATCTACCAGTTACTTGAGGTTACGGGCCGTCGACCAGGAAGATTGTGCGCCGCGCCGGACCCGGAAGAGCCGCGCAGATCACCTGGCCAGGGCACGCAGCCGGTGCCAGCGGGCCAGCAGGCCTCCCTCGGCGGCGACATCCTCGCTGGTCATCGCGTATCCGATGTGGTCACGCCAGGCGCCATCGATGTGCATGTACCGGGCGTGGTACGCCTCCTCGCGGAAGCCCAGCTTCTCCACCACCCGCCGGGACGGGCCGTTCTCCGGCCGGATGTTCACCTCGATACGGTGCAGGCCACCGGGGCCGAAGGCGTGGTCCACGGCGAGGGCCAGCGCGGTCGGGGTCACGCCCCGGCCGGCCACCCGGCCGTCCACCCAGTATCCGGCGTACGCCGAACAGAACGCGCGCCGGACGATGTTACCCAGGTTGAGGTGGCCGACCAGCCGTTCCCGGCCGTTCTCGTACAGGCAGACGGCGAATGGCATGCCCTCGCCCCGCCGGGCGGACCGGCGCTGGTCACGATGGACGTACCGGAATGCGGCGGGCGAGTTGTACTCGTCCCACCGCCCGGCGACCGACGACTCCCAGGGCGCCAGCCAGGCCTGGTTGGCGCGCCGCACCTCCGACCAGGCCGCCGCGTCGGACCGCCGGTACGGCCGCAGCAGCACCGGACCATCCATCAGGGTGACCGGCCAGCCGACCGCCCTCACCGGCGCCGGTCCAGCAGGAGCACGTCCACGGTCGAGCCGGCCGCCGCCGTGGTGACCCGTTCCCCGAGCACCAGCAGCCCGTTCGCCTCGGCCAGGCCGGAGAGGGTGAACGGGCCGCCGCGCAGCGGCTGCACGGTGTACCCGCCGCCGCGCCGCTCGGCGACGTGCGCGGGGCGGAACTCGCGCAGCCCGCGCGGCGACGAGACGGTCTCCAGCAGATGGGCCCGGACACTCGGCCGGAACACCGGCTCGGCACCGGCGAGTAGCTGGATCGCCGGCCGGGCCAGCACCTCGAAGCCGATCAGCGCGGCCCCGGGATCACCGGGTAGACAGACCACCGGCACCTCCTCGGCACCGACCGTACCGAATCCCAGTGCGGTGCCGGGGTAGAGGGCGACCTCGGTGAAGGCGACCGGTCCCGCACGGCCGCCCTCCCGGCGGGACAGGATCCGCCGGACCATGTCCCCCGGACCGGTACCCGTCCCGCCGGTGGTGATGATCAGGTCGGCCCGTAACGTCTGGTCCTCAAGGAGCCCCCGCAGTCCCTCGGGGTCGTCGTCGCAGATGCCGATCCGGTACGCCAGCGCGCCGACCTCGGCGGCGGCGGCGGTCAACGCGTGCGAGTTGGCGTCGACGATCTGGCCGGGCTGACTGGCCCGGCCGACATCGACCAGTTCGTCACCGGTGGCCACGATCACCACGCGGGGACTGGGTCGGACCACGACGTGCCCGATCCCGGTGGCCGCGAAGACCGCGACCAGGGCGGGTGAGATGTAGGAGCCGGCGCGGGCGAGCAGGGTGCCGGCCGGCAGCTCCTCCCCGGCCCGGCGCACCCCGAATCCCCGCTTGGGGGTGCGGTAGATCTCCACCGCGGCCATGCCCTGGTCGGTCCACTCGACCGGTACGACCACGTCGGCGGCGAGCGGCAGGGGTGCACCGGCGGCCACGGAGAAGCACGAGCCCGGGGTCAGCCGGACCGGCCGCCAGCTCGCCGCACCCAGGTCGCCGACCACGTTCAGCCGCACGGGTACGGACGTGCCGGCGGGGGCGTAACCCCGGCCGGCGCCCGCGATGTCCTCCCAGCGGGCCGCGTACCCGTCCACGGCGGCCTGGTCGAAGGCCGGGAACGAGTGCGGCGCGACGACGTCCTCGGCGAGGACGTTGCCGTACGCCTGGGTGAGGTCGAGGTCGAGTGGGGGCAGCGCGCGTAACCTGCGCAGCACGCTGCCCAGGTAGTCGGCGAGCGGCGTCAACTCGTTCGCGGCCGCCTCGGCGTCGGCCGTCGCTGTCATGTACCAGATCCGCCCGGGTTCACGAACTCACCGAGCCACCGGCGGAAGTCCGCGCCGAGGTCCGCACGCTCGCAGGCGATCTGCACCACGGTCTGCAGGTACCCCAGCGGCATGCCGGTGTCGTACCGGGTGCCCCGGTAGACGATGGCGTGCACCGGTGTGCCCTCGTCGAGCAGCAGCCCCATGGCGTCGGTCAGCTGGATCTCGCCACCGCTGCCGGGCTTCGTCTGCCGGATCGCCTCGAAGATCCGCCCCGGCAGGACGTACCGGCCGAGGACGGCGAGGTTGCTCGGCGCGTCCTCCGGCTTCGGCTTCTCCACCAGGCCGGTCACCCGGACCACCTCGCCGAGGTCGGACAGGCCCTCCTCGGCCGGTTCGACGGAGGCGATGCCGTACCGCTTGGTCTCGGCCGGGTCGACCTCGAAGAAGGCCAGCACGATGCCGCCGGTGCGGGCCTGGAGGTCGAGCATGGCCGGCAGCAGCGGCTCGGAGGGCTTGACGAACTCGTCGCCGAGCAGCACCGCGAAGGGCTCGTCGCCGACGTGCGCCTCGGCGAACCCGACCGCGTGCCCGAGGCCGAGCTGCTCGGGCTGGCGGGTGGTGTAGATCGCGGCCAGTTCACCCGGGCGGCGTACCTCGGCCAACCGCTCCTCGTCGCCCTTCTCGGCGAGCCGGGCCTCCAGGTCGGGTCGGCTGTCGAAGTGGTCGACCATGGCCGTCTTGCCCCGACCGGTGATCAGCAGGACGTCGGTGATACCGGCCGCGGCAGCCTCCTCCACGATGTACTGCAGTACGGGGCGGTCGACGACCGGCAGCAGCTCCTTCGGTACCACCTTCGTCGCGGGCAGGAACCGGGTCGCCAGGCCGGCGGCGGGGATGACGGCTTTGACCGCCCGCCCCGACGTGCCTGGGGTGGAGGTCGCCGTTGCTGGGGACGCTGAGTGCTCCGACATGTCGCGAGACTATCGGCCACGGCTCTGTCGTGGCGGTTGTGGCCCGCAAGACGCGCCGCCGGGGGACGCACCGGCACGGCCGTCGGCCACCGGCCGGCCGTCGTCCGGGGTACCCGCAGCGGCCGGCACCGGGGCGTCGCCGGTCGGCGGCACCGGGAGCGCGGTGGCCAGCCGGTACGTGTCCCGGCCGCCCGCCTTCGCGGCGTAGAGCGCGTCGTCGGCGGCGTCCAGGACCTGCTGTCCGGTGGCGGCGTGGTCGGGGAAGACCGCGATGCCGATGGAGACCGTCACCGCGATGGCCACCTCCACCGGCCCGGGGCCGACCGGGGTACCGGGGTGCGGGTGGACGGTGACCGGGGTGGCCCGGATCGCCGCACCGAGCCGTTCGGCGACGATCGTCGCCCCCCGCGCGTCGGTCTCCGGCAGCAGTACGACGAACTCCTCGCCGCCGGAGCGGAACGCCAGGTCCACCTCGCGGATCTCGGCGCGCAGCCGGCCGGCGAACTCGGCGAGCACGGCGTCCCCGGCTGCGTGCCCGTGGGTGTCGTTGACCTCCTTGAACCGGTCCAGGTCGAGGGCGAGCACGCTGAGCATCCGGCCGAAGCGGTTGGCCCGCTCCACCTCCCGGCGCATCGACTCCTTCAGGTAGCGGTAGTTCCACAGGCCGGTCAGCGGGTCGGTCAGGGAGAGCCGCTGCACCTCCTCGTGCACCCGGACGTTCTCCACCGCCACGGCGGCGTGCCCGGCGAAGGTCCGCAGGGTGTCCAGGTCGGCGTCGTCGAAGTCGTCACCGCCGAGCCGGTCGTAGAGGACCAGTACCCCGAGCGCGGGGCCGGATCCGGTCCCGGCCCGACCGGTCTCCCCGGCCACCCGGGCACTCTCCCCGGCCATCCGGGAACCCTCTCCGGCCATCCGGGCGCCGTTACCGTCAGCGGTGCGGGCACCGTTGCCGGCCACCGCCCGGGCGCCGTTCCCGACGATCACCAGGGGTGGCTCCGCGCCGGTCGGACCGGGCGCCGCGAACGGCACCGCTATGTAGGTGTCGCAGCGCGGCTCGCCCGTGGACCCGGGGGTACCGGTCGATCCGGGCCGGCCGCGCTGCGGCTCGCCGGTGGCGGCGACGGCACCGAGCACCCCGCTGCCCAACGGCACCCGTAACGACCTCGGATCCACCGGGCCCGGGTGGGGACCGTGGCCCACCGGTACCGGCCACCGCCCGTCCAGTCCTTCGGCACACTGCCCGACCAGGGCGCCGCCCACCGGGTCGACCAGCAGCACCAGGCCGGCCCGGGCACCGGTCGCGGTCATCGCGCTGCGCAGGATCACCCGCAGGATGCGGGGCAGGTCGTGGGTACTGGCCAGGGTGTCACCGAGCACCGCCAGGTGTCCCCGGAGCTGGTCCCGGCTGGTGGTCAGCGCCCGCACGTAGGACTCGGTCTCCCGGGTCATCCGGTTGAACGTGCTGGCCAGCCGGCCCACCTCGTCCCGGGTCCGCACCGGGACCCGGGCGGCCAGGTCACCGTGCGCCACCCGGTCGACGGCGTGGGCCAGTTCGGCGAGTGGTCGGGTGGTGATCCGGGCCAGCCGCCAGGCGGTCAGCACGGCGAGCAGGCCGGCGAGGACGACCGCGCCGACGAGGACCGCGTAGAGGCCCTGTGGATGCTCGGCGGGCACGGAGAGCACCAGTGGCAGGGGTTGCCCGGGGGACGGGCCGACCCGCCGTACGTAACGGCCGTCGGCGGTCTCCGCGACCGTGTCACCGGCAATCCGGCTGGCTGCGGCGAGCACGGCGTCCCGGGTGGTCGTCGCCTCGGTCGTGTGCGTGACCGCCGCCGGGACGGACCGGTCGTCGAGGAGCGTGACGGCGGTACCGGTGACGGCGGCGAGCCGGGCCACGAACGCGGTGTCGAGAAGCTGGGCGGCGATCACCGCACCGAGGTCGGCGCCGCTGACGTCGCGCAGCTCGACCCGGGCGGCGAGGACCCGGGCCGGTATGCCGGGCGGGGTCCGGCCGGTGCAGTCCGTCCACGGCGCGGGGGGCGCCTCGGGGGTCACGAAGGTGGTCTGCCCGGCGGTGTCGGTGATCCGGACCGCGCTGGCGACCCCCCGGGTGACGAGCTGGCTGGCCGCGCCGGCCCGGGTCGCCGCCTCCGGGGTCATCGCGAGCACGTCGACCGTCGCGCGGAGCTGCTGGCAGAGCGCACCGACGGAGGTCCGGGCGGCCGAGGCGGCGAGGTTGAGCCGCTCCACCGACCGCTGGTGGGCGACGGCCGCCATGGTGCTGCCGACGAAGAAGGCGCCGAGCAGTACCGGGCCGAGCACGACCGCGAGGAAAGCGGTGGTCAACCGTCCGCGCAGCGTCACTCGGTTCCCCCCGGAAGTTCCGCACCTGTTTGGATGTTGACACAGGGCAACCAGTTCATCAGCGTTACGCGAGGGGCGTGGCGTGCCGGAATTTCCAAAAGGAGCAGATGTGACGGTTGGGGACAAGGCCGACCTGCGGCGGTCACTGCTCGCCCGCCGCCATGCACTGCCGGCCGACACCCGGGTCGAGGCTGCCACCCGGGTACGCGCCGAACTGGTCGACCTGGTCCGCCGGCTCCGCCCGCAGCGGGTCACCGGGTACGTCCCGGTGGGCACCGAGCCGGGTGGCCCCGAGCTGCCCGGGGTTTTGCGGGCCGCCCTGCCGCCCGGGGCGGAGCTGCTGCTGCCGGTACTCCGGGACGACCTGGACCTCGACTGGGCGGCGTACGACGGGCCGGACGGTCTGGTGGCGGCCGGCCGGGGTATGCGGGAGCCGAGCGGGCCCCTGCTGGGGGTGGCCGCCGTCGCCGACGCCGACCTGGTGGTGGTACCGGCGCTGGCGGTGGACCAGCGGGGTCTGCGGCTCGGCCGGGGCGGCGGCTCCTACGACCGGGCGCTGTCCCGGGTCCCGGCCGACACCTTGACGGTGGCCCTGCTGCACGACGGTGAGCTGGTGGAACGGGTACCCGCCGAACCGCACGACCGGCCGGTACGGGCGGTCGTCACTCCTGACACGGGGTTACGGGTGCTGCCCGCCCCGTGAGTGGCGCCGGTCACGCCTCGGCTGGACGAACCAGGGTCCGATGGCGCACCATTGGCACTCGAACGTATCGAGTGCCAACCAGGCATGCCAGATCCGGAGGAGACCGTGCCCACGTACCAGTACGCCTGCACCGCGTGCGGTAACCAGCTCGAAGCGGTGCAGTCCTTCAGCGACGCGCCGCTGACGGAATGCCCGGCGTGCCAGGGGCGCCTGCGTAAGGTGTTCAACTCGGTCGGCATCGTCTTCAAGGGTTCCGGGTTCTACCGGACGGACTCCCGGACGGCGGGCAAGGAGTCGCTCCCCGGCACCACCAAGCCGGCCGGCAAGCCCGAGTCGTCGAGCGGATCCGACTCGTCCTCGTCGGGCAGCAGCTCGACCAACGGCGGTTCGTCGGCCAGCAGCTCGACCAGCTCCGGCTCCGGCTCGGGTGGCTCCACCGCCAAGGCCGCCAGCAGCAGCACCTCCGCATAGCAGATCCACTGCGGTCCCGGGCGTTTTCCACAGGCACCCCGGTTGTCCACAGCCCGGCGGTCGGCCGCCCCGGGTGACCCCGCCGTACGCCTAACCTCCTGCTGCCCACCGGTACCGCCCATCGGCGGCGGGCCGGGGGCGGCGAGGAGGCGTGCGATGGCCGGCCGACAGGACAGCCGGGAGACCGAACCCACCCTGCGGCCGGTGCGCTGGCCGACCGGACCGCGCCGGGCCACCCTGCTGCGGGCCGCGCTGGTCGCGGTGCTGCTGGTGCTCGCCGCCGGGGCGCTGTACGCACGCGGGACACCATCCTGCCGCCCGGCACCGGCCGGCACCGGCCCGACCGCTGGGCCCGCCGCAGCGGGCCCCACCGCCCGCGCTCCAGGCCTACCCGCCGGCTCGGTCGGCGTACCGGTACGGCTCGCCGAGCCCGCCGCGCTCGCCGTGGTCCGCCCCGGCCACCGGGTGGACCTGCTCGCCGTACCGCCGTCGACGACCGGGGAGCCACTGTTGATGGCATCCCGGGCACTCGTGCTCGACGTGCTCGACCAATCCGGGACGGCCGGCGTCGACGGGGCGGCGCTCTATCTCGCGCTCGAACCCGGGCAGGCGGAACGCGTGATCAGCCTGCCGGAGGGGAGTCGGCTGGCGGTCGTGGTACGCGGTTGACCGGCCCAGGCAGCCTGGTGGCGGCCCGGTACGGGATACGGAGCCGGAGGGTCAGTCCCAGTGCGGCGGGCGCTCGGCCAGCAACCGGTCGTCGTTGCCGCCCGCGGACTCGCCCCAGCCCCGGTCGGTGTCGTCCACCGTCTGCTCGGGGAGCACCACGAGCTCCTCGGTCAGGTCGACCATGCGGTCGTCGTCGGTCAGCCCGGCCATCTGTGACTCCTCCGTCCTGATCAGCACAGACAAGCGTAGCCCGCGCACCGTGCCGTTGGTAGCACCGGCCGACACCGTTGGTAGCGTCAGAAGGCGTGACCACGCCAAGCGGACCCGGCCCCGCACCGGCCCCCGGACCCGACGACAGTTTCTGGCGCCGGCCTGCGGCCGACGCCGAGGATCCGGGTACCGGCCCGTCCGGGCCGGTACCGCCGGCCGGGCCACCCGACCCCGGCTACCCGGGGCCGCCGACGGCACCGCCCCCGGCGGCGGGCTGGCGTCCACCGGTGCACCTCCGCCCCGCCCCGCCCCGGCGGCTGCCCGCCCAGGACCCCGGCCGGCTGGACGAGGCCGAGCGGAGCGCCCGCACGGTCACCTACGGGGTGGGCATGATCGCCGGAGCGGTCGTGCTGGTGCTGATCTGCCTGCTCTGCTCCCGGGTGCTCTTCTGACTCAGAGCACGCCCTGCCAGACCGCCTGGGCGCCGGAGTCCCCGGTCAGATAGACGTAGACCGCGGCGAGCACGGCGAGTACGACCACCAGCCCGCTGAGCACCCACCCCACCCAGGACGGCCAGCCGGCCACCCGGCGGTGCCCGCTGCTGACGAACAGCAGCAGCCCGGCCACCACGGCCAACGCCAGGGTGACCAGGAACAGCACGTCGGCGTAGTCGGCGTGCGCCTCGATCTGGGCCAGGATGTCCGGTGGGTAGCCCTTGGCCTTGAACACCTCCTCCAGCGCCTCACCGGACTCCTTGGCGAACCAGGTCGCCACCGGGGTGGCGACCGCCAGGACCGCCACCGCCCAGCCGGTCCTCGGGCGCCAGCGCGGCACGAGGGCGTAGGCGACCGAGAGCAGCACCAGCAGCGGGACGAACACCACCGCCGCGTGCACCAACAACGGATGCGCCGGAAGACCCAAGAACTCATCGAACATCCCCGACACCTCCGACAGGTACGTCCCGTTCAGTCCCGCAAGAGTACGGCTGACCGGGCGGGACGCCCAGGGTCGGATGTGTCCGGGGCCACCCCGGGCCGGAGGTCGTCTTGTCGCACCTGCCGGCCCGTGCTGTCATGGAGCCATGTCCAGTGCTGAGGAACTGCTGCGGTCCCGTGGCCTGCGGGTCACCCGGCCGCGTCTCGCGGTGCTGGATGTGCTCGCCGCTGGCGGGCACCTGGAGGTCGACGAGATCACCCGACGGGTCCGGGAACGCCTCGACTCCGTCTCCACCCAGGCGGTCTACGACGTTCTCGGCGCGCTCTCCCGCGCCGGGTTGTCCCGCCGGATCGAGCCGGCCGGCAGTCCCGCCCGGTACGAGGCCCGGGCCGGGGACAACCACCACCATGTGGTCTGCCGGGGCTGCGGCGAGATCGAGGACATCGACTGCTCGGTCGGCAGCGCCCCCTGCCTCGACCCGAACACCGCCCACGACTTCGAGGTCGACGAGGCCGAGGTGACCTTCTGGGGGCTCTGCCCAGCCTGCCGGGCCCGGCGGGCCGCCGACGACTGAGCCGACGGGTCGACGCGACGACTGAGCCGACGGGTCGACGCGGGTCGACGCCCTGCGGCTGAGCCCACCCGGCGGGGCGTGGCACGCTTGGACCCATGGCATCCGACGATCTCGGGCTCTTCGGGCCGGACTCGGCGACCTGGAAGGTGCACGGGGAGCCGATTCTCCTGGTCGGCGGTCTCCGTTCGCTCTATCTCCAGGCGTTGCACCCCCGGGCGATGGCCGGTGTGGCGCAGAACAGCAACTACCAGACCGACCCGTGGGGTCGGTTGCTGCGTACTGCGACGTACGTGGCCACCACCGTCTACGGCACCACCGCTGAGGCACAGGCGGCCGGCCGGCGGCTGACCGCGCTGCACGCCCGGATGCGGGCCAGGGATCCGTTCACCGGTGCCGAGTTCCGCATCGACGAGCCCGACCTGCTCCGCTGGGTGCACGTCACCGAGGTCGAGTCGTTCGTCAGCACCGCCCGCCGGGCCGGCCTGTCGCTGACCGACGACGAGGTCGACGGCTACTACACCGAGCAGCGCCGGTCGGCGGCCCTGGTCGGCCTCGACCCGGCCACCGTCCCCGGTACGGCCGCCGAGGTGGCCGACTACTACGCCGACGTCCGCACCGACCTGCGGATGACCCGGGAGGCAGCCGAGACCGCGCTGTTCCTCACCGCGCCACCGCCGCCCGGAATGCTGAGCCGGCCGGTACGCCTCGGGCTGAGTCTGGGCCCCACCCGGTGGGCGTACCTCGGCATCGCCGGCACTGCCTTCGGGCTGCTCCCAGCCTGGGCCCGACGGATGTACGGGACCCTCGGCCTGCCCACCACGGCGCTCTCCGCCGAGGTGGGCGTGCGCGCGCTGCGTCTCGCGCTCGGTGCCGTACCCCGGCGGTTCCTGGAGGGACCGATCTACCAGGCAGCCATGGCCCGGGCGGCCCGGCACGCCGCGGCCGGCGGTCCGGACGGGACGTCCGGGGCGGGGACGACCGGCACGGCCGACCGGCCGGCCGCGCCGACCGCCGCCTGACCCGGCCAGCGAGCGCCCGGCTAGTCGCTGCGCTCCACGGCCGCCCACGGCTCCCGGCCCGGCGCCTGCGCGCCCTCCGGGCAGGTCCGCCGGTAGTCGCACCAACCGCACCGGGTGCCCGGGGCGGCCGGGAAGGCCTCGTCCGGGTCGTTTCCGTCGGTCACCGCCCGCTCGGCCGCCATGATGTCCCGGGCGGTCTCCTCCGCCCGGCGGAGCTGACGGTCCAGCGACTCGGCACTGTGCTCGTGCGCGGCGACCGTCCCGGTGGGCAGGTGGTGCAGTTCCACCCGACGGCACGGGCGGCGGAAGACCCGCTCGGCCGCGTACGCGTAGAGAGCCAGAGCCTGGGAGCCCCGGGCGTCGTCGGCGTCCAACCCGGTCCGGCCGGTCTTGTAGTCGACGATCACCAGCTCCGGGCCGTCCGGCCCGGGGCGGGAGTCGATCCGGTCGGTCCGGCCGTTGAACGCCAGCACGGCGGTCTTGACCGCCACCACCCGCTCCACACCCACCGGCTCGGCCGCCGGCTCCTGATTGTCGAGGTAGGACTCCAGCCAGCCGAGTGCCCGCCGGAAGGCGGCCCGCTCCTGTTCCTCGTCGCGGTAGCCGTCGCGCACCCAGGAGCCCTTGAGCAGGCCGGCGACCGCCTCCGGCCGACGCCGGTCGACCGGGAGCGCGTACCAGCCGCGCAGCGCGTTGTGCACGCTCGCGCCGAGCGAGTTGTGCGCCCAGGGCGGGCCCTTCGGCGGCGCAGGCCGGTCCACGTACGCGTACCGGTAGCGACGTGGGCAGTCCGCGTACGCCCCGAGCTTGCTCGGTGTGCAGACGAAGAGCCGCTCGGGCATGCCGGCGAAGCCCAACTGCTCCGGCTCACCGCCGGAGCGTGGTCGGGGCGCCTGGGATCGACGGTCGGGCCGGCCGGCTGGCGAGGATGCGCTACGCACCCCGCGATCCTGCCATCCACCCCCGACACCCACCCGCACCGACATAAGGAAGGGCCCCTTCTTAACGCATTCCGTATGGGAAGGGCCCCTTGTTAACACCTGAGCGGGCTCAGCCCGCCTGTAGGTAGTCGCGGACGAAGGCAGCCACCGCGTCGGCGATCAACTGCACCGCGATGGCGGCCAGCAGCAGACCGGCGATCCGGGTCAGCACCTCGATCCCGCCGGGCCGGAGCACCTTGACGATGCCGCCGGAGAAGCGGAGCACGATCCAGACCGCCACCATCACCGCGACGATCGCCGACGCGATCGCGGTGTAGTCCGCCGGCCCCTCGGCGCGCTGCACGAAGAGCATGGTCGCCACGATGGCACCGGGGCCGGCCAGCAGGGGCGTACCGAGCGGGACCAGGGCGATGTTCGAGGTGGCCTGCTGACCGGGGTCGTCGGCCTTGCCGGTGAGCAACTCCAGGGCGACCAGTACGAGCAGCAGACCACCGGCGGCCTGCAGGGCCGGCAGCGAGACGTGCAGGTACGCCAGCAGGGTCTGGCCGGCCACCGCGAAGACCACGATCACGCCCAGGGCCAACGCCACCGCCTGCCAGGCCGCGCGGTTGCGTTCCCGGGCCGGCAGCGGGCCGGTGAGGGCGAGGAAGATCGGCATCATGCCCGGCGGGTCGGTGATGACCAGCAGGGTCACGAAGACCTCGCCGAACAGTTTGAGATCCACCTGATCACGGTAGCGGCGGGTTTTTTCGCCGCGCCGCGGATCAGGCGGAAGCGACCGGGGTCACCCCGCTGGCCGCCGCGACGATCCGCTCGTACGCCTCCGGGGTGGTGGTGTACGCGCCGAGTTGGACCGTCTTGTGGGTGCCGTGGAAGTCCGACGAGCCGGTGACCACCAGCCCGAGGTCGGCGGCGAGGGCCCGGACGTGGGCCCGCTCGGCCGGTGAGTGGTCCTCGTGGTCGGCCTCCAGGCCGACCAGGCCCGCCCCGACCAGCTCGACGATCAGCGAGTCGGGCACGATCCGACCCCGACGGCTGGCCCGGGGGTGGGCGAAGACCGGCACCCCACCGGCGGCCCGGACCAGCCGGACCGCGTGGAAGACGTCGATGTCGGCCTTGGGCAGCCGGTACCGCTGCCCGAGCCACTGCGGCCCGAACGCCTCGGTGGTGGTGGCGACCAGCCCGGCCCGGATCAGGGCGGCGGCGATGTGCGGCCGGCCCACCGTGCCACCGGCCGCACCGGCCAGCACCTCCGCCCAGCTCACGTCGATCCCGTCGGCGTTGAGCAGGGCCACGATCCGCTCGGCGCGTACCTCCCGGACGGCCCGGACCCGGGCCAGCTCGGCGGCCAGCGCCGGTTCGGTCGGGTCGAAGAGGTACGCGAGCAGGTGCAGCGGGATCGGCGGGTCCGCGCCGTACCACCGGCAGGAGATCTCGGCTCCCCGGACCAGGGTGAGCCCGGCCGGCAGCGCCGCCAGGGCGGGCGCCCAGCCGTCGGTGGTGTCGTGGTCGGTGAGCGCGACCACGTCGAGCCCGGCGGCACCGGCCGCCCGGACCAGCTCGGCCGGGGTGAGCGTGCCGTCACTGGCGGTGGAGTGGGTGTGCAGGTCGATCCGGGTGGTCGGAGCGGGCGGGTACGCGGGCCGGGTCATGGTCCGACGCTACCGGCGGACGACGACCCGACGGTCGGCCGGTCAGCCCGCGCCCCCGACCACCAGCAGTAGTCCGTCGACCGACGGCACCGTCGTCTGGTCCACGGTGCCCCCGGCCGCCACGGCGGGGGCGGCTATCCGGATCAGCGTGCCGCGTGGACCGGCGTGCGTCAGGGTCGCGGGCTCGGACCACCGGCCCGGTGTGGTCAGGGGCGGGCCGGCTACCGCCGGGGCCGGTGCCAGCGCACCGTCGAAGGCCCGGTTCAGGTCGATGAGCAGGGCCGACCCGGTCGGACCGCCGGGCCGTTGGCCGTTGGCGACCAGCCACCGGCCGTCCGGGGAGACCTGACCGACACCGCCCCGGGTGAGGGTGAGGTTGCAGGCGGTACGCAGTGGGGCGAGCTTTCGGGCCGGGTCGAGCAGGGCGAGGCAGGGTCGGCGGGCCGGGCCCGTGACGACCTGGCCGACCACCCGGCCGTCCGGCAGTACGCCGTAGACGGCCGACGTCTCGGTGTTCCACACGGGGGTGAACTCGCCGTGCCCCGGCCGCCAGAGGGCGTAGCCGGCGCTCGGGGCGTCGAGGCGTACCACCACGGCGTCGCCGACGAAGCCGACCGGAACCGCCTCGGCGGGTATCGGGGTACGGACGGTGGCGAGGGCCTTGCCGCCGATCACGCCGGCGGCGAAGAGTTCCGTCCCGTCCCGCCAGGCGACCTGCCGCCCGTCGGTGGTCAGCGCCACCGACTCGACTCCGGCGAGCACCACCTGCGGCGGGTTCTCCCCGTCGACGAACCAGAGGGTACGACCATCGGCCGCCGGTGCGCCGACGACCAGCCACCCACCGGAGATCCGTTGGGCCCGTTCCACCACACCGACCACGGTCAGGTCGATCCGGTTGCCGTCCGGGGTGTGCAGCGCCGTACCGAGCACGAGATCCACCGGTGGACGCTCGTCGGCACCGGACGGGAGGACCAGCAGGGGCGCCGAGGTCGGGCCGTCCGGCCGGGGGGTGGGGTACGGGTCACCGATCACCACGATCTGCCCGGGATGCCGACCCGGTGCGTCGCCTATCTGGGCGACCCCGGCGCTGACCCCGGCTGTGGCGACGGCCGCGAGCGCCAGGCCCGCCATCGCCCGGCGACGCTGGATGTTCCGGCCCCGGCGGATGGCCAGGCCCGCCGGATCGGCGGCGAGCCGGACAGGGTCCGCCACCTGTCGGGACAACGTGTCCCGCAGGGCCCGCTCCAACCTGTCACCTGCCACAGAAGGTGAACGCCCGGACCGGTCGGTCCGGTTGTCGAGGTGCGACGACGTGTTCACCGGGGTTCTCCCACACTTGCCCGTACCGGTGTCCGTGCGACGGCCGGCGGCGGGGACGACGGTACGGCCGGGACGTCCGGCTGGTCCGCCGACCGTACCGGCGACGCGGCGGCCGCCGCCGGTGGGCGCGGTGCGGCCGGTGCCGGCAGTGCAGCCCCACCCGCCGTACGGGTGGTCCGGTCCGGTACGTCCCGCCGCACCGCCCGGCTCCGGCGGACCGGCAGGTCGGCACCTCCGGGCAGGTCGATCCCGGCCTCCGGACCGAGCCGGCGGCGCAGTGTGGCGAGTGCCCGGGAGGTCTGGCTCTTCACCGTGCCGGGGGAGATGTTGAGCAGCGCCGCGGTCTGCGCCTCGGAGAGATCCTCGTAGTAACGCAGCACCAGCACCGCCCGTTGCCGGGCCGGCAGGGCACGCAGGTGCTGCCAGAGCACGTCCCGCTCGACCTGCTGCTCGATCTCGTCGGGTACGGCCCGCTCGGGCAGCACCTCGGTGGGGCGTTCGCCGTGCCAGCGCCGACGCCACCAACTCGTCGAGGTGTTCACCAGGACCCGGCGGGCGTACGGCTCGACCGCCTCGATGCCGCCGAGCCGCTTCCACGCGAGGTAGGTCTTGGTCAGCGCGGTCTGCAACAGGTCCTCGGCGGTCGCCCAGTCCCCGGCGAGCAGGTAGGCGGTACGCAGCAGCGCGGCGGAGCGGGCCGCGACGAACTCGCGGAACTCCTCCTCCAGGCTGTCCCTGGCCGCCACCGATCGCCTCCCCCGCCCGAACCACAAGCAGGCTGTCACACCGGACCGGCCGGAGTCGACGGCGGAAGGTGCGGGTGTCCTCCGATGAACGGGTGGAAACCTTCAGGCGCCGTCGTCGGCCTTGGCCTCGTCGGCCTCCTTGCCCAGCCGGGCTTCGACGGCCTGCGGCTCGTACATCTCCTCAACCACACGCAGGTAGAGCTCGTTGGGGTTGGGGAGATTCTTGATCTCGCGCAGGGCCTGGTCCTGGCCGGCGGACTCCAGTACGAAGGTGCCGTAGTTGAGCGCCCGGCCGGTCGGGGACTGTTCGTACTTCATGTCGGTGACCCGGGCCAGCGGCATCATGGCGACCTTACGGGTGATGATCCCGTTCACCACCATGACCCGCTTGTTGGTCAGGATGAATCGGTCGTACCACCAGTCGGCGACCTTCCAGGCGACCCAGCCCATCACGACGAACCAGGCCAGCACCGCGACGGTGGTCAGCGCCCCGACGTCCTGACCGGCCAGGAATCCGGACAGGTACCCGAGGACGAAGGTCGCCGCGATCCCGACCAGCAGTGGCGTGGCCAGGTGGATCCAGTGCCGCTTCCACTCGCCCCGGTAACGCTCGGTGGGGAAGAGGTAGCGGGCGACCAGCGAACTCGGCTCGTCCTCCAGGGGGAGCACCCGTCGCGGGCCCGAGGGCAGACCCGAGGCGTCGACCCGCAACCCGGCCAGTTCGTCCTCAGTGAACTGAGGCGGCTGGTAGCCGGCTTCCGGATCGCGGACCCAGGCCCGGCCCGACCGGTCCTCACCCGGATAGGCACTACCCGTCGGGTAACCCCCGTCGTCCGGAAGGGATGGTCCGTCCGGACCGTCCGGTCGCCCCGGCCCGTCTTCGGGCCGGATACGCGGGATCGGTTCGGTGTCCCGGTCCCGTCGACGCCGTTCGTCGTCGTCGGGCTCGGGCGGCTCGCCGGGCGGCTGTCCCATGGACGGCTAGGCGACGAGGTTGGTGAAGAAGTCGCCGAAGCCCTGCGCAATGTCCACGATGCCGCCACCCAACGACTTGAAGACGTCAGCGGCGGAGTCGGGACGGAATGCGATGAAGAAAATCAGAAACGCAAGTCCGGCCCAGGTGAGCACCTTCTTGACCATGACGGGCCATCCCTCCACGCGGCGCCGGGGTGCCGTACCGCAACAGTACCCAGAGTATCAGTGACGTTTCTTACCGTGAATATCTACGTATGTTGTCCGCCATTCCGGGCGGCTTGTCAAGCCTTCCCCTGCAGGTACGGAGAGGGAGCGCCGTAAACAAGCTCGGGCGGTGTCCACTCAGTGAGATCCTGCAAGATGATCTCCTCCGCGAGGACATGACCCGCGCTCGCCGGCCAGGCTATCGCATGAAGCCAAATTCCCCGAGCCTCGCCGGCGTAGGCGCTCCGGTCTGTCGGTGATCCGACGGGCCACAGTGGAGTGGGGTGGCCGCCGGCACGGATCTTGGCGTGCGGCAGGTGTCCCGGATGGCCCGGCCCCGGCTCGGTCAGCGCCCCGGCCAACTCGGGCCCGGGATCGGGACCCGGGATGCCGGCGTACCGGGTACCGAGGCCGACCCCGGGTTCCTCGGCGACCAGGATCAGGTCGGCGGGGCCACCACCGAGCGGCTCCGGACCGGTGCAGGCGACCACCGTGGCGCGTACCCCGCCCCGGTCGTCGCCGGCCCAGCCGACACCCGTGACGGTCCAGCCCGACGGCAGCGGCCAGGGGCACCAGAGCGGCTTCGGGGACTTCCCGCCCCGGATCCGCTCGGTGGCGCTGGCCAGGATCTCCGGCCCGACGTGCGCGGGTACGTGGTACGGCGGTACCGGCCCGCAGACGGCACAGCGCCAGTCGGAGTTCATCAGGTCGGGCGCCCGGACCCGGCCACCACATCGAGGGCAACTCACCGCGACACTCACGTCCCCACCGTCCCGCCGTACCGCCCCGCAGTCAAGGAGACCCGCCCGATCATGAGCTGGTTCGGCCGGATTGGTAAGGATCGACCTGGCTCACCCGGGTTCGACTGGTTGCCCGACGTCGAATCCAGGGACCGGCGGCCCGGGGTCCACCGGGGGTGGTCCGGCGTGCGCCCGGATCCAGGCGTGCATGGCGATACCGCTGGCCACCCCGGCGTTGATCGACCGGGTGGAGCCGTACTGGGCGATGGAGAAGAGCTGGTCACAGGCGAGCCGGGCGGCTTCGGAGAGCCCCGGCCCCTCCTGCCCGAAGAGCAGCACGCACCGGCGGGGCAGGGTCACCGTCTCCAACGGACGGGACCCGGGAAGGTTGTCGATCCCCACCACCGGCAGTCCCTGGCCGGCGGCCCAGTCGGCGAAGTCCCCGATCGTCTCGTGGTGCCGGATGTGCTGGTAACGGTCGGTCACCATGGCGCCCCGACGGTTCCACCGGCGCCGACCCACGATGTGCACCTCGGCGGCGAGGAACGCGTTCGCGTTCCGGACCACCGTGCCGATGTTGAAGTCGTGCTGCCAGTTCTCGATGACGACGTGGAAGTCGTGCCGGCGCAGGTCGAGATCGGCGACGACCGCCTCGTGCCGCCAGTACCGGTACCGGTCGACCACGTTGCGCCGGTCGCCCCCGGCGAGCAGCTCAGGGTCGTAGCGCGGGTCGTCCGGTGGATCGCCGGGCCACGGCCCGACGCCCACCTCAGGCTGCTCACCGGTCACGGTCGTCGAGGGTACGGCGCGACCGGGCCACGGCCCGGCGGCGGGTGCGGGGTACGGGTGCTCAGCGCAGGCCCAACGCCTCGCCGAGCCGCTCCAGGAACCGCCGGTCGGCCGGCGACCCCACGGAGCCCCCGTCTCCGTCGCCCGCGCCGGACGCCCGGCAGACGCGGGCGGCCACGGACTGCACCCACTGCCGGTAGGCGGCGGAGTCCGCCGGGTCCGCCCGGCGGCCGAGCACCCGGACCGCAGCCCGGCAGGAGGCGAGGACGTCGATCAGATCGGTGAGCGGGTCCGCCCTGGGCCGGGGTGCGACGGACTCCGCGTAGACGGCTGCGGCGACGGCCCGGACCAGGTCGCTGTCGAAGGCCCGACCGGCGGCGAGCCCGTCCAGGCCGGCGATCCCCTCGGCGACGCCCCGGCGGGGTCGGCCCGGGCCCGGCGCGGTGGCCACGACGATCACCTGGCCGGGCAGGCGGGTCAACAGCTCCCATTCCGCGACCGAGTAGTCGGCGACCGGTGCGCCGGCCCAGTGCCCGGTAGAGGGCGGCTCTCCGGCGACGGAGTGGCTCATGGGGACCTCCGGCGCCAGCATATGTCGCTGGCGCCGCGCCGGGACGCGTCCGGGCCGAAACCCGACCGGCTCCGGCGGGCGTGGCCGCCGGGACCACACCCGTGCGGGGCGGGTGTCTAGCGCGGCTCGGGGAAGCTGGGACGCTCGGGGTCGACCCCGTCGGGCACGGCCGCCTCGGCGTACTCCCGCTTGGGCACCATCACCTTGCGCCGGAAGACGCAGACCATAATGCCGTCCTGGTTGTAGCCGCGGGTCTCCACCGAGACCACTCCCCGGTCCGGCTTCGACCCGGACTCCCGCTTGTCCAGCACGGTGGTCTCGCCGTAGATGGTGTCACCGTGGAAGGTCGGCGCGACGTGCCGCAGCGACTCCACCTCCAGGTTGGCGATCGCCTTTCCGCTGACGTCCGGGACGGACATGCCGAGCAGCAGGGAGTAGATGTAGTTGCCGACCACCACGTTGCGCTTGAAGTGGGTCGCCGTGCCGGCGTAGTGGGCGTCCATGTGCAGCGGGTGGTGGTTCATGGTGAGCAGGCAGAACAGGTGGTCGTCGTACTCGGTGACGGTCTTGCCCGGCCAGTGCCGGTAGACCGCGCCGACCTCGAACTCCTCGTAGTAGCGGCCGAACTGCATCTTTGTGCCTCCCGACTCCACGGCGATGAAGTGAGGCACAGCATGCCTTACCGCTGGTTAAGGCCGGAGTGTGGGCGCCGACGGACGCGAGATGTCACAGCGGGGCCGGTGTCGCCGCGCCGTCGCGTCGAACCGGTCACACCGACGTGGGCACCGGGTCGCCGCCCGGTCATGGCACGGGCGGAACGGGTACTGGTCCGAGGGGCATGATCCGGGGCCGGAGTCGACTCATCCGGGGCCGGACGCAATGAGCGGCGGGGCCCTCCCCGGCACCCGCCGCCCACGCTCTGATGCATGTGATTCTGCCGCACCGAAGGGGCTGCCAGGAAGACTTATGACAGAGACCGAGGTCACATTTATCATTTTGTAACAGCACTCAGCGTAGTCACGCTCTCGCCAAATATCGATCAAGGCACGCCAGATCACCCCTCGTCAACCCCAGATTCCCCAGGTTGACGAGACCGTGACCTCACCGGACCCTGGAAGCGCTCCCATCACCACCTGTCACGCAACTGCAGGATGCAATTGCAGATTGCGTCGATCACACCGACCGAGGATCATCGATGAACATGAGCAACTTCACCCGGCCGGGGTTTGGATTGCGGCAGGGCGGGAATTCCCCGGGTTCCGACCTGGTTCCATCGACGTAGGCAACCTACGGTGATCGGAGAGAGCAATGGCAACCGTTGAGCTGACCTCGGCGAACTTTGACGAGGTGACGAGCCGGGACGGGATCGTCCTGGTCGACTTCTGGGCCGAGTGGTGCGGGCCCTGTAAGCGGTTCGCCCCGGTCTATGAGCGCTCCTCCGAGAAGCACCCGGACATCGTCTTCGGCAAGGTGGACACCGAGGCCCAGCAGGAACTCGGCGCGAAGTTCGACATCCGGTCCATCCCGACCATCATGGCCATCCGGGACGGCGTGATCGTGTTCGCGCAGCCCGGCGCGCTGCCCGAGTCGGCCCTGGAGTCGGTCATCTCGCAGGTTGAGGCCCTGGACATGGACGACGTACGGAAGAAGTTGGCCGGCCACAAGCACTGAGCAGTTCCCGACCGCGCCGGTTGGGCCCACCCGGGCCCGACCGGCGCGGTCGCGTTTCCGGGTTACTGACCGGCTTCCCCGGGGACTGACCGGACGTACCACAACGAATAGGCGGGAGTGGGACTCCCGCAGCGGTGCATATCGCGTATGGTCGCCAGCCGATGGACATGTTGACGACCCGGGGTCGCGCCGTCCGGCTGGTCGCCACCGCCGTCGGCGCGGCACTGCTGCTCGCCGGCACCTTCTGGGGCACGGACGACCACTTCCCGTTCGGGCCGTTCCGGATGTACTCGACCTCCAACCCCGCCAACCAGCCCGCCCCGGACACCCGGGTGGAGGGGGTGGACCGCGCCGGGTCGGTGGTCGCGCTGGACGAACGGCGTACCGGCATCCGACGGGCCGAGATCGAGGGGCAGCAGGACCGGTACGCCGCCGAGCCGGAACTGCTGCGCGAGGTCGCCGAGGCGTACGCCGAACGCAACCCGGCAGCGCCGGCGCTGGTCGAGGTCCGCGTGGTCGTCCGGTGGCACGGGATCCGGGACGGCCGACCCACCGGCCGGTTCCACGACGAGACGGTGGTGTCGTGGCGGGCGCCGTGACCAGCGTCGGCCGGTGGCTGACCGAGGCGGTACCACGTGGCCGGGTGGCCGCCTTCCGCACCCTGGTCTACCTCTTCGTCGCCGCCGACCTGGTGATCTTCACCCCGTGGGTACGGACCCGCGCGGACGTCCCCGGTGAGCTGTACCAGCCGCTGCTCATCGGCCGGATCCTGCCGCTGCCCACCCCGACCCCGCTCCTGGTCCACACGATCTTCTGGGTCCTGCTGGGTGCCGCCCTGCTCGCCGCGACCGGCCGCGCCCCACGGGCACTCGGCTGGCCGGTCTTCCTGCTCTATCTGGAGTGGATGATCATCGCGATGAGCTACGGCAAGGTCGACCACGACCGGTTCGGCCTGCTCGTCGCCTTGGCGGTACTGCCGACCGTCGGGGCCGCCCGGCACGGTGACCGGACCCGCACCGAGGCGGGCGGCTGGGCGCTGCGGGTGACCCAGATCGCGGTGATCTGCACGTACTTCCTGGCGGCCTGGGCGAAGCTGCGCTTCGGGGGCCTGGAGTGGATGACCGGCTCGGTGCTGGCCCGCGCCATCCTCCGGCGCGGCACGGATCTGGCGGACCTGATCGCCGGGGTGCCGTACCTGCTCATCGTGGCCCAGTTCGGCATCATGGCGTTCGAGCTGTCCAGCCCGGTGGTCTTCGTCCTCCGGGAGCGGTGGCGGCACCTGACGATCGGCTTCTTCTACTCGTTCCACCTGGTCACCATGGCGACGATCACCATCTCGTTCGCGCCGCATCTGATCGCGATGACCAGCTTCCTGCCGTTGGAACGGGTCCGGCCCCTGCACTGGCTGCGACAGGCCCGGTCACCCCGGTCCGCTGCGGCGCCACCCGGCCCGGTGGACCCGCCCGCCCCGCAGCCGGCGGGTCAGGTCGACGACACCGGTCAGGTGGTACCCGGCCGCCCGGTGGGGCCGTAGAGGCGCTCCCGGGCCTCCTGCGGCAGCGCACAGGCGGCCGTACCGCCCGGCATGCGGTGCCGGTTGCGGGCCACCCAGCGGTACGCAGGCCAGGCCAGCAGGCGTACCGGCGGGAACCGCAGCACTCCACCGGCGGCCCGCCAGAGTGGACCGCTGTCGCCGAGCAGGCGGGCGATGGCGTCCGGGCCGGCGGCGCGCCGCCCGTCCACCCCGACCCACTGGACCGCCTGCTCGCACTCCTCCTCGGTCAGCCCGAGGTCGGCGAGGTCGGCGAACTGCCAGGGCACCACCCGGGCGCGGGTGGGGATCCGCCGCTCGACGAAGTTGGCGCAGCTGGTGCAGAACGCGCAGTCTCCGTCGTAGACGAAGGTGCCGGTGCTGGTCATGCCTCCATCCTGCCCCGTCCGGGGGAACGGCGCCGCACCGGCTTGCACTTCTGTCGTACGCGTGTTCGAATATGGGCCATGCGCTGGGAACACCTGACCGCTCCCCCGGTCGACGGAGTTCCCCGGACGGCAGCGCCAGCGGCACCACTCCTGCCGCTGGCGCTGCCCGGCGCGACCGTCCGGACCTTCGACACCCCGGGCTTCGCCGGCATGACGTTCTACGAGGTCCGGGCAAAGTCGATCATCAACCGGGTGCCCGGCACCTCCCAGGTCCCGTTCGAGTGGACCATCAACCCCTACCGGGGGTGCAGCCATGCCTGTGTCTACTGCTTCGCCCGCAACACACACACCTGGCTCGACCTGGACGCCGGCGCCGACTTCGACCGGCGGATCATCGTCAAGGTCAACGCGGGGGAGCTGATCCGCCGGGAGCTGGCCGCGCCCCGGTGGCGCGGTGCGCCGGTCGCGATGGGCACCAACGTGGACTGTTACCAGCGCGCCGAGGGCCGTTACCGGCTCATGCCGGAGATCCTCAGGGCGCTGCGGGACTTCGCCAACCCGTTCTCCATCCTCACCAAGGGCACCCTGATCCTGCGGGATCTCCCGCTGCTGCGACAGGCCGCCGAGGTCACGCGGGTCGGGTTGTCGTTCTCGGTCGGCTTCGTCGACGAGGCCCTGTGGCGCACGGTCGAGCCGGGCACGCCGAGCCCGCGTCGCCGGTTGGCCGCCGTCCGCATGCTCAGCGACGCCGGGTTCGACGTCGGGGTGCTGATGGCACCCGTCCTGCCCGGCCTGACCGACACCGACGACTCGATCGAGGAGACGGTGGCCGCGATCGCTGCCGCCGGGGCGACCGGTGTGACGCCACTCGCGCTGCATCTGCGCCCCGGCGCCCGGGAGTGGTACGCCGCGTGGCTGGCCCGGGAGTTCCCCGGGCTGGTTCCCCGCTACCGGGAGCTGTTCCGGGGCGGCTCCTACCTGCCGGCGACGTACCAGCGGGAGCTGACCGCCCGGGTCCGGATCGCGGCCCGCCGGTACGGCCTGCCCCGCCCCGGGGCCACCCCGACCCGCCCGACACCGGCCGCCCCGCCCACGTCGGTGAACGAACAGCTCACCCTGCTCTGAGCGGTCCCCGGCGGTAGAGTCGCGGGGTGCGTACCGCGAAGCAGATCCTCACCCGGACCGCCACGATCGCGGTGGTGGGTGCGTCCCGCGATCCGCGCAAGCCGGCGCACAGCGTCCCGTTGCAGATGCAGCGGTTCGGTTGGCGGATCATTCCGGTCAACCCGACCGCCGACGAGCTCTTCGGGGAGCGGGTCTACCGGTCCCTGGCCGACATCCCGCACCCGGTGGACCTGGTCAACGTCTTCCGGCCCGCCGAGGACGCTGTCGAGGTGGTCCGGCAGGCGGTGGCGATCGGCGCGCCGGCCGTCTGGCTCCAGCTCGGCATCGTCTCGGCGGAGGCCCGCCGGATCGCCGAGGAGGCCGGGCTGGACTACGTCGAGGACCGGTGTCTGGTGGTCGAACGGGCCACCACCGGCCTGACCCGGCTGCCCTAGGGCCACCCGGGCCTTATCGCGCACGGCAGCACGACCAGCGTCCCGGTATCGGGTGACGGTTTGGCGGCTGACGGCTGACGGCTGACGGCTGACGGCTGACGGCGACGGTCATCAACTTCGGCGCTGTCGAGCTGCTCCGTTTACGCGTGCAGCGGGCCCAAGCCAACCAGCCGCCACCCCGGACCCGTCCTCAGCACCACCCGGACCCGTCCCGCAGCACCCCCGGCACACCGCCACACGCTCCAACCACCACGCAACCCGGTGACCACACCCGCCACGCCACTCGGCACAAGACCACGCCACTCGGCACAGACCACGCCACTCGGCACAGACCACGCCACTCGGCACAAGGCCACGTCACTCAGCGCAGACCACGCCACTCGGCCACTGAACCGACTGCAACCCCCGGCACACGCGCCGCACACCGCCGCGCCGCACACCGCCGCGCCGCCCGGCGTCCGCCGACTGCTCCGTCTGCGCCAGCAGCTCGACAGCGTCCGGTACGCCCACCGCCCCATGCGGCGGCGCACCGGACGCCCACCGGCCACCACGATCAGAGCTTGTACTCCTTGAGCAGACCCCGGGAGATGATGGTCTTCTGGATCTCCGAGGTGCCCTCCCCGATCAGCAGGAACGGTGCCTCCCGCATCAGCCGCTCGATCTCGTACTCCTTGGAGTAGCCGTAGCCGCCGTGGATGCGGAAGGCTTCCTGCACCACCTCGGCGCAGTACTCGGACGCGAGCAGCTTGGCCATCCCGGCCTCGACGTCGTTGCGCTGCCCGGCGTCCTTGAGCCGGGCGGCGTTGACCATCAGGGCGTGCGCCGCCTCGATCTTCGTACCCATCTCGGCGAGCTTGAACGCGATGGCCTGGTGCTTCGCGAGCGGCTGGCCGAAGGTGCGGCGCTGCTGCGCGTAGGCGATGGCCAGCTCGAAGGCCCGGATGGAGATGCCGCAGGCCCGGGCGGCCACGTTGACCCGGCCGACCTCGATGCCGTCCATCATCTGGTAGAAACCCCGGCCCAGGTTCTCCGGCCCGCCGAGGACCGCCGACTCCGGGACGGTAACCCCGTCGAGCACCATCTCGGTGGTCTCGACGCCCTTGTAGCCCATCTTGTCGATCTTGCCGGGGATGGTGAGCCCGGGTGCGGTCTCCCCGAAGCCGGGCTCCTTTTCCAGCAGGAAGGTGCTCATGTTGCCGTAGACCGAGTCGGCGCCGGTGTCGGTCTTGACCAGGGTGGCCACCACCGAGGAGTACGCGCCGTTGGTGAGCCACATCTTCTGCCCGTTGAGCACGAAGGTGTCGCCGTCGCGGACCGCCCTCGACCTGATCGCCGAGACATCCGATCCGCACTCCGGCTCGGACATGGAGAAGGCGCCGCGTACCTCGCCGGTGGCCATCCGGGGCAGCAGCGACGCCTTCTGCTCGGCCGAGCCGTGCTGGGAGATCAGGTACGCCACGATGAAGTGGGTGTTCACGATGCCGGAGATGGACATCCAGCCCCGGGACAGTTCCTCGACCACCAGGGCGTAGGTCAGCAGCGACTCGCCGAGCCCGCCGTACTCCTCGTCGATGGTGAGACCGAACAGCCCCATCTCCCGCATCCCGTCGAGGATGTCCGTGGGGTACTCGTCGGCGTGCTCCAGCCGCTGGGCGTGCGGGATGATCTCCTTGTCGGCGAACTCCCGTACAGTCTCCAGGATCGACCGCTGCACGTCGGTCAGGCCGGGGGTCTGGGCGAGTCGGGCCATCGCAGCCTCCGTGATCGGCACACCTACTGATCGGTAACTAATCGTTCGGTAAGTATCGACCCACGGCCCGGCCAGGCCAAGGTGACCAGTCCACACACCCACTGTGAAAAGGTTCACCGCCGAGAGGGGCCGGCGCGACCCGCTCGGAGCAACTAGCGGAACTGCGCCTCCCGGACACTGTTGCCGCCATCGACCACCAGCATCTGCCCCGTGATGTAGGACGCGGCCGGAGAGCAGAGGAAGGCGATCGCTGCCGCCACCTCGTCCGGCGTACCCGGCCGGCCGACCGGGGTACCCAGCCCCTGCTTGATCTCCGCCATGGTGGAGGCCGCCGTGTAGATGGTGCCCGGCGCCACCGCGTTGACCGTCACTCCGTCGGCGATCATCTCCATGGCCAACGCCCTGGTCAGCCCCACCACCCCGGCCTTCGCCGCCGCGTACGCCGCCTCGGTGGGCAGCGCGTTGATCGGGCCGGCGGTCGCCGCGAGGTTGACGATCCGCCCCCAGCCCCGCTCCGCCATGCCGCCGATGAACGCCCGGCTGCACAGAAAGGCGGTGTTCAGGTTCCGGTCGATCTCGCCGCGCCACTCGTCGTACGTCAACTGCCCCACCGGGCGCAGCACCTCCGGACTGGCCCGGCTCGCCAGTCCCGCGTTGTTGACCAGCACCTCCACCTCGCCGAGCTGTTCGGTGATCGCATCGGCCAGCGCACCCACCTCGGACTCGTCGGTCAGGTCGGCGACGAACCCGGTCGCCCCCAGCTCACCGGCCCGCTCGTGGATCCGCCGAGTGGTGGAGACGATCGCGACCCGGGCTCCCAGGTCGACCAGTCGTCGTGCCGTCGCGTAACCGATGCCGTCGCTGCTGCCCGCCCCGGTGACCAGCGCAACGCGCCCGTCCAGTCGGGAGGTGACCGGCTCGGCCACCGGGACCGCCTCGTCGCGTACGTCGAATCCCATGCCGTGATCCTGCCCGCTGGACCACTCCCCGGCAATGAAGTGCACCGGCGGGGCGGACCCGCTGGTCGATCGTGACTACCCTGACGGCGCAACCCTGCGTACGACGGAGAGACCTGATGACCTATCCCCCTCCACCCGGCGACCCGAGTTCGCCGGCCCCGTTCGGCCAGCCCGCCGGCCCCCCGCCCGACCCGACCCTGCCGTACGGCGGCACGCCGGTCTCCGGCCAACCGGGCGGCGAGGCGTACCCGGGCTACGGCCAGCCGGCGGCGAACCCGTACCCCGGTTACGGAGCCCCGGCCATACCTGCGCCGGACTACGGCACTCCCGCGCCTGCTCCGGGCTACGGGGCTCCCCCACCGGCTCCCGGCTACGGGGCACCGACCCCCGACCCGTACGCGCCGGCCGGCTACGGCCCGCAGCCGGGTTACCCGGTGTACGGCTACGCCCCGGCCCCGCAGACCAACGGCCTCGCCATCGCCTCGATGGTGGTGTCGATCGTCTCCTTCGTCGGTCTCTGCGGCTACGGCCTCGGCGGCTACCTGGGCATCCTCGGCGCGATCCTCGGCCACGTGGCCAAGCGGCGGATCAAGGAGAAGGGCGAGAGCGGCGACGGGATGGCGCTCGCGGGCATCATCATCGGCTGGATCTGCACCGTCATCGCGGTACTCGCCACCATCGCCATCGTGTTCTTCATCGTCTGGGCGGCCAACCAGGACCCGTCCAGCTACGACGGCGGCACCACCGTCGACTGACCTGCGCCGCCCGGACCTGCGCCGCCGCGTGGATCCGGGGCCCGGTGACCGGGCCCCGGCACCACGCCGGGCGGGGTCAGCCGGCCGGCGGCGTGAAGGTCGACGTGCGGGTCATCCCGGCGGCCCGGCCCTTGGCGGCGACCACCAGCGCCATCTTGCGGGACGCCTCGTCGATCATCTCGTCGCCGAGCATCACCGCGCCGAGCTTCCCGCCCGCCTCCGAGGTGTAGTACTCGTACGCGTCGAGGATCAGTTCGGCGTGGTCGTAGTCGGCCTGGGCGGGCGAGTACACCTCGTTGGCGGCCTCGATCTGCCCCGGGTGCAGCACCCACTTGCCGTCGAAGCCCAGCGCCGCCGAGCGCTTCGCCACCTCACGGAACCCGTCGGTGTCCCGGATCTGCAGGAACGGCCCGTCGATCGCCTGCTTGTCGTGCATCCGGGCGGCCATCAGGATGCGCATCAGGATGTAGTGGTAGGGGTCACCCGGGTAGTCCGGGATCAGGGCGCCGACCACCAGTGACCTCATGTTGATCGAGGCCATGAAGTCGGCCGGGCCGAAGATGATCGTCTCGACCCGGGGCGAGGCGGCGGCGATCGCGTCCACGTTGACCAGACCGGCGGCGTTCTCGATCTGCGCCTCGATGCCGATCCGGCCGACCTCCAGGCCCAGGGTCTTCTCGATCTGGGTCAGGGTCAGGTCGAGCCACTGCACCTGGGCGGCGTTCTGCACCTTGGGCAGCATGATGCAGTCGAGGTTGGCGCCGGCCCCCTCGACCACCTCGATGACGTCCCGGTAGGTCCACGGCGTGGTCAGGTCGTTGACCCGGACCACCCGGGTCTTGCCGGCCCAGTCACCCTCGTTGAGCGCCGCCACGATGTTCTTCCGCGCCTCCGGCTTGGCCAGCGGCGCGACCGCGTCCTCCAGGTCGAGGAAGACCTGGTCGGCGGGGAGGCCCTGGGCCTTGCCGAGCATCTTCACGCTCGATCCGGGGACGGCGAGGCAGGACCGGCGGGGGCGCCCGACTGCGGCCATGACGGCTCCTTCCAGGGTCCGCACCCACACGGCCGGGACGGACTTAACGATCGCAAAGGTGATGGTGACGCCACGGTAACCTCACGCCATGACCGGGGAGAACGAGGCTGTGGAAGATTTCACTGGGCGACGCCGGGTGGTGGTGACCGGGGCCAGTTCCGGTATCGGACTGGCCGCCGCCGTCGAGCTGGCGCGGCGTGGCGACCAGGTGACGCTGGTCGGGCGGGACCCGGCCCGGCTCACCGCCGCCGCCGACCGGGTACGCGAGGCGAGCGGCGAGCGGCCGGACCTGTTCCGGGCCGACTTCGCGGTGCTCGACGACGTACGCCGGCTGGCCGGGGAGTTGCGGGCCGCGTACGACCGGATCGACGTGCTCGCCAACAACGCCGGGGCGATCGTGCTGGCGCCGGTGACCACCGTCGACGGGTACGAGCTGACCATCCAGGCCAACCACCTGGCGCCGTTCCTGCTGACCCACCTGCTGCGGGACCGGGTGGGGCGGATCGTCAACACCGCCTCCGCGGCGCACCGCAGCGGTGCGCTCGACCCGGACGACCTGAACGCCCCGCTGCGCCGGTACCGGTCGATTTCGGCGTACGGCACCAGCAAGCAGGCGAACATCCTCTTCACCGCCGAGGCGGCCCGGCGCTGGCCGGAGCTGCCGTCGTGCTGCTTCCACCCCGGGGTGGTGCGCACCCGGTTCGCCAACGACAACCGGATCGTGGCGTTCGGCATGCGCTTCGCACCGTTCCTGCGTACCCCGGAACAGGGCGCGGCGACCCTGGTCTGGCTCGCCACCCAGGACCCGTCCCGCCTGGTCGACGGGGGTTACTACCTCGATCGGCGGCCGCGCCGGCCGCTGCCGAAGGCCAATGATCCGGCGCTGGCCGCCCGGCTCTGGGCGGCCAGCGTCCGGGCGCTCGGGCTGCCGGGCTGACGCCGGGCACCGCCGAGTAGGACCACGGCCACGCCGACGAGCAGCAGCCCCAGACCGGGCAGCGCCCACGGCCGGGGTGTCTGGTCCAGCCAGAGCCAGGCGATCAGGGCCGCGCCCGGTGCCTCCAGCAGGGCCAGCACGCTGACCGTGGTCGCCGACATCCGGTGCAGCGCGTAGTTGAACATCGAGTGCCCGAGGAGCTGCGCCCCGACCACCAGACCGAGGATGGCCAGCCAGGTGGCGTCGTCGAAGCCGGTGAGCGGTACCCCGCCGACCAGGCAGACCAGTAGCAGGAGCAGCGCGCAGACGCCGTAGCAGACAGTGGTGTAGGTGGTGGTGCTCAGGCTGGTCCGGGCCCGCTCGCCGAGGGCGGTGTAGACGGCTGCCGCGACGGCCCCGCCGATCGCGAGCAGGTCACCGAGGAACGCCCGGGGATCCGTCCGGAGGTCTGCCCCGGTGGCCACCAGCGCGCCCAGCACCGCGAGCCCGATGCCGGCCCAGACCACCGGCGGGGGTCGTCGGCCCTGCCCGAGAGCGATCAGGCCCTGCCAGACCGGTTGGGTGGCGACCAGTCCGGCGGCGGTGGCCACCGAGGTCAGCTGGGTACTCGGCATCCAGGTGGCGAAGTGCACGGCCAGCGCGGCCCCGGCCAGGGCGCTGTAGCCGGCCTGCCGGCGCCCGTCGCCGTGCCGCAGCGCGGCGAACTCGTCCCGCCGTCTGGTCAGGGAGTACGGCCCGATCACCGCCACGGCGAGCGCGTTGCGCCAGAACGCGATCGCCAGGGCCGGTGCGGCGGCGAAGGCGATCAGCGGGGCCGAGGAGGAGACGGCGGCGACCGCCAGGACGACCGCTGTCGACGTCAGCGGGTCGAGCGGCGCTCTGAGCTGGGGCGGGGGCACGGGGCGTAATCCTGACAGAGCATGGGGCAGCACAGAACGTCAACATCCCATTACGATCATCGCGTCCACGTGCCGGTGCTCCCCCACCCGCTCTGGAGGCGCTCCACCATGCCCGCATACCGTGCGGTCCTGTTCGACTTCTTCGGCACCCTCACCCGCTCGGTGCAGCGCAGTTCGGCGCACACCACCGTCGCCGACCTGCTCGGCTGCCCGGCCGACCTGCTGGCCGACCTGCTCGACCGGTCGTACTACCTGCGGGCCAGCGGCCGGCTCGGCAATCCGGAGGACACCCTGCGCTGGGTCTGTGAGCAGGCCGGGGCGTATCCGTCGGCAGCGGAGCTACGGGCAGCGGTGAACGCCCGGCGTGCGGCGGTGGCGAGCGACACCCGGCTGCGCCCGGACGCGGTGACCGCCCTGCGCGGGCTACGCGACCGGGGCGTACGTACCGCCCTGGTCAGCGACTGCACCCACGAGTTGCCGGCCGTGCTGCCGAAGCTGGCGGTCGCGCCACTGCTCGACGTGTGGGTGTACTCGGTCGAGGTAGGGCGCTGCAAACCCGATCCGGCGATGTACCTGACCGCCTGCGGGCGGCTCGGGGTGGCCCCGGACGACTGCCTCTACGTCGGTGACGGTGGCAGCCAGGAGCTGAGCGGGGCGCAGCGGACCGGGATGACCGCCGTTCAGCTCGCCGCCCCAGACCTGGCCGGGCATCTGGCCTTCAACGTGGACCGGTCCTGGCAGGGCCGGGTCCTGCACTCGCTGAGCGAGGTGGTCGATCTGGTCGACCACACCCCGGAACTGGTCTGATCCGGGCCCGGCATGCCGGGCAGCGGGGCCGGCGGGTGCCGGCCAGCAGGGCGTCCGGGTGCCGGCCAGCGTGGCCTCCGGGTGCCGATCAGCGGGGCCGGCGGACCCGGTGCAGCCGGAACGGCCGGCGGGTCGCCCGGACCGCCGGACTGTCCCGGGGCGGTTCGGCGAGCGAGTCCGCCGGTAGCGACTCCCCCGCCGAGGGGGTGCCGGCCGGGGTCAGCCGGTTCAGCGCGCAGTCGGCCGCGATCCAGCGTTCGACCAGCTCGGCCGGGCTGCCCGGGGCGTTGAGCCGCTTCGTGGCGACCAGCAGGGCCTGCACCGTCCACTCCTCGCTGTCCGGCTGGACCCGGCTGACCCGGGCCGGCCAGGTGACGATCCGGCCGCCGTGGTCACCCCGGAGGGTGACCTGCGCGGTCGCCGCTTCGGCCAGGCCGGGCGCGGACTGCTCGCCCGGGCCGCTGACCAGGTAGAGCGCGCCGTCCAGTGGTACGCACCAGAGGGCGAGCTGCGGACCGCCCGCGACGCTCACCCAGGCCACTGCCGCCTTCTTGATGGCCTCCTCGACCAGCGGCGTCGTCGACCCGTCGGCCGGTGTCGTCGTCGCCGACCCGGTCACCTCATCCGTCATACGGGCATCCTCCCCGAGACCGGCCCGGTCAGCCTACGAACGGGGGTACGACGATCTCCCCCCGGGCGACCGGCACCACCGCACCGGCCACGGTCGCGCCCAGGACCGATCCGTCGCCAGCGGTGACCGTGCAGGTCAACTCGGACGGGCGGTTGATTTCCACGCCCTGCCGGACCAGGTAGTCCGACCGCCCGTCACCGGGCAGCAGCCCGCTGGCGACCAGCCACACCCCCAGGCCCAGGGCGGCCGACCCGGTCGCCGGATCCTCCGGCACCCCCTCACCCGGCACGAAGACCCGGGCGTGCGCGGTTTGCCCGACCGAATCCCAGGAGAAGACGCTGACATGCTCGACTCCGTAACGGGCGGCAGCCGCCGTGTCCAACCGCGCCCGGATCACCGCGTCCACCGTCACCGGCAGGTACGGGAACTCCAGTCCGCAGCCGGCGACCCGGGGCGGGGGCCCGCTGTGGTCGGCGACGGACAGACCGACCACCTCCAGCAACGGTTCGGGGTCCAGTTCGGGCCCGAGGGTGGGTGCGCCACCGGTCAGGGTGGCGCGGTTTCCGTCGACCTGTACCGGCAGCAGACCGGCGCCACACTCCTGGGTCACCTGTCCCGCCGGGAACAGGCCACGCCGGACCGCGGTGACCGCGGCTCCGACGCTGGGATGGCCGGCGAACGGCAGCTCACGTACGGTGGTGAAGATCCGCGCCCGGTAGGTGGCGCCCGCCTGGGTCGCCGGCAGGACGAAGACGGTCTCGGAAAGGTTGAACTCCACCGCGAGCTGCTGGAGCTGTGAGGCGGCCAGCCCTTCGGCGCCGAACACGACGGCGAGCGGGTTACCGGCGAACGGGCGGTCGGTAAAGACGTCCACGATCTCGTAGGACAAGGTCGACATGTTGATAAACCCTAGGCGCTTAGGCTGGTTCCTGTGACCACGCCGACCCGGGTGTACATCGCCCGACTCGCTTCCGTCGCCGTCTTCGACCCCAACGGTGACCAGGTGGGCCGGGTCCGGGACGCGGTGGCGCGGATCCGCCCGACCAACCGGCCGCCGGAGGTGGTGGGGCTGGTCGCGGAGATGCCGATGCGGCGGCGCATCTTCCTGTCCATCAACCGGATCATCTCCATCGATCCGGAGGCGGTGGTGCTCGGTACCGGGACGCTCAATCTGCGCCGGTTCGAGAAGCGCCCCAACGAGTTGCTGGTCCTGTCGGATCTGCTCGACCGCCGGGTGCAGGTCGAACCCGGCGGGAAGTCGGGCACCGTGGTCGACGTGGCGATGGAACGCAACCGCAGCGGCGAGTGGTCCCTGACCCGGGTCGCGGTACGCGAGCAGGCCGGCCGGCTCAGCCGTCGGGGACACCTGCACCAGGCCGAGTGGGAGAAGGTACGTGGGCTCAGCGGGATGGGCGACACCCGGGGCACCGCCAACCTGCTCGCCGTCCTGGAGGACATGCGTCCGGCCGACCTCGCGAACGCGTTGCAGGATCTGCCGGACAGCCGGCGCAACGAACTGGCGGCGGCCCTGGACAACGCCCGCCTGGCCGATGTGCTCAGCGAGCTGCCGGAGCACGACCAGGTGGAGATCCTCGCCGGGCTGGACCGGGAACGGGCCGCCGACGTGCTGGAGGAGATGGATCCGGACGACGCCGCCGATCTGCTCAACGAGCTACCCCCGCCGGAGCAGGACGTGCTGCTGGACCTGATGGAGCCGGACGAGGCCGACCCGGTGCGCCAGCTCTTGAAGTACACCCCGGGTACGGCCGGCAGCGTGATGACCTCCGAGCCGGTGATCCTGCCGCCGGACGCCACCGTCGCCGAGGCGCTGGCCCGGATCCGGGAGCCGCAGCTCTCCCCGGCGGTCGCCGCGCAGGTCTTCGTGACCCGCGCGCCGATGACCACCCCCACCGGCCGGTACCTGGGCATGGTGCACTTTCAGCGACTGCTCCGGGAGCCACCGGCGGATCTGCTCGGCGGGGTGGTGCTCAACGACATCGACCCGCTTCAGCCGAACACCCCGCTACCGGAGATCACCCGCCGGATGGCCACCTACGACCTGGTCGCCATGCCGGTGATCGACTCGGCGAACCGGCTGGTCGGGGCGGTCACCGTGGATGACGTCCTGGACCATTCGCTGCCCCGGGACTGGCGGGACCGGGACGCGCCGGCCCGGGGGATCAGCGAGACCCCGGCCGGCGGTGCCTCGGCCGGTCATCCCGTGCCCCGTCGGGAGCCGCTGACCGGGGGCGTTGATGGTTGATCCGAGGCGGGCGGGCCGGCTGGACCAGCCGCGCGAGCCCCGGCGGCTCCGGCTGCCCCGCTTCGATCCGGAGGCGTTCGGGCGGTGGTCCGAGGGGATCGCCCGGGGCATGGGTACGGCCAACTTCATCGTCTACATGACGGTGGTGATCCTGGCCTGGTTCGCCTGGAACACCCTCGCGCCGGCCGAGCTGCGCTTCGACCCGTACACCTTCACGTTCCTGACCCTGATGCTGTCGTTGCAGGCCTCCTACGCGGCGCCGCTGATCCTGCTGGCGCAGAACCGGCAGGCGGACCGGGACCGGCTCGCGCTGGAGGAGGACCGGCGGCGGGCCGCCCTGCAGAAGGCGGACACCGAGTACCTGGCGCGGGAGATCGCGGCGCTGCGGATCGCGATGGGTGAGGTCGCCACCCGGGACTTCCTCCGCTCGGAGCTGGCCCGGTTGGCGGAGGAACTGGACGAGGCGAACCAGCGGCGGCAGCGGCTGGAGCGCCGCCAGCACGAGCGGCCCGGTCAACGGGTGGCGGCGGAGACCGGCGACGCCGACGGGCCGGGGCGGGCGCTGGACGAGCCCCGCGACGATCTGGACGGCGACGGGCCGGCATGAGCCGCCGCGCGCCTCAAGGGGCCAGGCGCGCGGCGACCATAACGATCGTCGCACCCGGAGGGTACGGCGTCCAGGGCTAAAGCCGCATTTCCCTCTCGTTGGGTCGAGCCCGACGGTTCACCACTAATGCCGCATCGATTGCCTCACATCGGCCCCTCTGCCCCCCGGTGGGCAACCGGCCCCGACGTAGCATTGCGGTCATGTCAGCACCCGTCAGCACCGTCAACGACGCCGTCCAGGCCGCCCTGGCCACCGTCGACGATCCGGAGATCCGCCGGCCCATCACCGAACTCGGCATGGTCCGCTCCGCCGTGGTCGGCGACGACGGCGTGGTACGGGTGGAGCTGTTGCTCACCGTCGCCGGCTGCCCGCTCAAGGACAAGCTGCGCACCGACATCACCGCTGCCGTCGGCGCGGTGCCCGGGGTCACCGGGGTGGAGATCGAGTTCGGGGTGATGAGCCCGGAGCAGCGGCAGTCGCTCCAGGCGAAGCTGCGCGGCGGGGCCGCCACCGAGGAGCCGGTCATCCCGTTCGCCCAGCCGGGCTCCCGGACCCGGGTGTACGCCGTGGCCAGCGGGAAGGGCGGGGTCGGCAAGTCCAGCGTGACCGTCAACCTGGCCGCCGCGCTCGCCGCGAAGGGGCTCTCGGTCGGTGTGGTGGACGCGGACATCTACGGCCACTCGGTGCCCCGGATGCTCGGCGCGGACGGCCGGCCCACCCGGGTCGAGGACATGATCATGCCGCCGCAGGCGCACGGCGTGAAGGTGATCTCCATCGGCATGTTCACCGCCGGCAACGCGGCGGTGGTCTGGCGCGGGCCGATGCTGCACCGGGCGTTGCAGCAGTTCCTCGCCGACGTTTACTGGGGCGAGCTGGACGTCCTCCTGCTCGACCTGCCGCCGGGTACCGGTGACGTGGCCATCTCGCTGGCCCAGTTGCTGCCCAACGCGGAGATCCTGGTGGTGACCACTCCGCAGGCCGCTGCCGCGGAGGTCGCCGAGCGGGCCGGTGCCATCGCCCTGCAGACCCACCAGCGGCTGGTCGGCGTCATCGAGAACATGTCCTGGCTGGAGCTGCCCGACGGCACCCGGATGGAGGTCTTCGGTGCCGGTGGCGGGGCCACCGTCGCCGAGTCGCTGACCAAGGTCGTGGGCGCCCAGGTGCCGCTGCTCGGCCAGGTCCCGCTGGACACCCGGGTACGCGAGGCCGGCGACAGCGGTACCCCGATCGTGCTCACCGAGCCGGACGCGCCGGCGGCGGCGGCGCTGCGTCAGGTCGCCGACCGGCTGGCCGTACGACGTGAGTCGCTGGTCGGCAAGCCGCTGGGACTCACGCCCGCCGGTCGCTGACCCCGGGTCCCCCGGCGGCGGGGCCGGTTCGCCGCCCGGGACCGGTACGCCCCGGTGGATCAGGTGGCGTCGAGGTCGTACGAGCGGGTACGCGGCCGGGGCGTCTCGACCGCCTCGGTGGGCCCGGCGGCCGGGGCCGGCCGGCGGATGTCGGCAGCCGCCGCGACGTCCTTCAGCTCCCCGTGCACACCCTTGACGTCGGCGCGGAGGTTGTCGTAGACGCCCTGCAACGGCTTGCGGATCGCCGCCTCGTCCTCCTCGCTGAGCAGGTGCTTGCGGATGAACGCCTTCGGGTGCAGATCCTCCAGCTGGATGTCGGTGCCCAGCTCCCGACTGAGGTCGCCGGTGGCGTTGGTCGCCATCCGGCGCAGGTTGCGCAGCAGCCGGAGGCCGTCACCGATCACCGTCGGCAGCCGGTCGCCGAAGATGAGCAGAGCCAGCAGCAGGAGCGCTCCGATCTCCCACCAGTTCAGGTTGTCGAGCACGCGGGCAGCCTCCTCGTCGGCATCCAGCCAAGAGTACGCACGAGACGGCCCGGTCCGGGAGGGGGCGGCCAGGGCTTTACCCGCCGGACGCCGGCTATTTCACATCGGCTGCCAGGGTCACCGAGGTGTTCTGCCGGTCCGATCCCCGGCGGTACTCCACGGTGACGACCGAGCCGGGGGCGTGCTTGCGGACCAGGGCGATCAGGTCGCTCGGCTCCGCCAACGGGCGGCCGGCCAGCCGGAGGATCACGTCCCCGGCGCGCAGGCCACCGGTCGCCGCCGGACCGGACGGCTCGACCGCCGACAGGCGTACCCCGGAGGCCGCCCCCGAGCCGGCGTCACCGACCGTGGCGCCGATGACGGTACGACGGGCCTTGCCGGTGTCGATGATGTCCTGGGTGATCCGTTTGGCCTGGTTGATCGGGATGGCGAAGGCAAGGCCGATGTTCCCCGCCTCCTCCGCGTCCGCCGCCAGGGACTTGATCACCGAGTTGACCCCGATCACCCGGCCGGCCCCGTCGACCAGCGGCCCGCCGGAGTTGCCCTGGTTGACCGCCGCGTCGGTCTGGATGGCCGCGTAGTAGCGGGTCGTGCCGCCCGGTTCGCCCGCCCGGATCGTCCGGTCGAGGGCGCTGACGATGCCGGCGGTGACCGTGTTGGCCAGGGAGAGCGGCGATCCGAAGGCGAGCACCGGGTCGCCGACCGCGAGCGCCTCCGAGTCACCGAACTCGACCGGGCGCAGGCCGGTCCGGGACACCTTGATCACCGCGATGTCGGACTCCGGGTCCTTGCCGACCACCGTCGCCGGGGCGGTGGAGCCGTCGTTGAAGGTCACCGTCGCCCGGCCGGAACTCACCTCGACCACATGATCGTTGGTGATCACGTAGCCGTCGGCGCTGGCCACGAAGCCCGAGCCGACGCTGGTGCCACCCCGGCCGCTGACCCGTACGGTCACCACGCTGGGCAGCACCCGCTCGGCGACACCGGCCAGCGAGTCGGGCCGGCGCTGGGCCGCCGCCGGTGCCTCACCGGGCTGGGCGCCGAGGGCCGTACCACCGCCAACCCCACCACGGACGGCGAAGGCGTAGCCGAGCGCACCGCCGAGCATCCCGGCCAGCAACGCGGTGACCAGGGAGATCAGGAAGACCGGACCGAGCCGCCGGCTGGTGGGCGCGTCCGGGTCCTGGACCGGCTCGGGCTCGGCGGTCCCGCCGGCCGGGGCCGCCTGGAGCACCAGGGCGGTCGGGGCGTGCGGGTCCCGCCAGGGGTCGGCGAGAGCGTCCGACCACCAGGGGGAGCCCGGGGCGCCCACGTCCGTCGAGGGGCCACCTCGTGTCGTGGCGGTCGCCGTCGTCGGAACCGGCTGCCCCGCACGGACCGGCGGGTACGCCGGTGCCGGGGTCCCGCCGGGCTGGCGCCAGTTCCAGCCGTCGGTCACGTCCAGTGCCTCCCAGTCCGTCCCGGAAACCGTCCACCGCATCATCGACTACCGCCGCATCACGGTTCCCGTCCCGTCTCCAGGATTGCACGGGCGGCCGGACGGGGTCAGCGGTTACGACCGCCGACCGCCGACCGCCGGACGGGTCAGCGGCTGCGACCTGGGACCGCCACCTCTAGGCTCTTACCGGCAAACCCGCCCCCGCCGCGCTCCGCGCCGGTACCTGCCCGCGCCACGCGTGCCGGTGTCCGGTGTCCGCGCCGCGTCTCGCCCTGGAGGTGCCCCATGGTCACCGTCGCCAGTTCCCTCGCCGCGACGAACGCCCAGGCAGCGCAGTTCGTCGAAGCCTACGTGCCCGAGGACCTCGTGCTCCGTACCGCCCGCAGCCTCGCCAAGGAGGTCGGCCTGACCCCGGTCACCCCCTCCTCCGGGGCGACACTGCGGTTGCTGGCCGCCGCCGGCAGCGCCCGGGCCGTGGTGGAGATCGGCACCGGTACCGGGGTGAGCGGGGTGTGGCTGCTCCGCGGTATGCGGGCGGACGGCGTACTCACCACGATCGACGTGGAGGTGGAGCACCAGCGGATCGCCCGGCGGATCTTCGTCGAGGCGGGCTTCCCGCCGGGGCGTACCCGGATCATCACCGGCCGGGCGCTGGACGTGCTGCCCCGGCTCGCCGACGGCGCCTACGACCTGGTCTTCGTGGACGCCGAGGTGGCCGAGTTCAGTGCCAGCGTGGACGCCGCCCGGCGGCTGCTCCGCCCGGGCGGGGTGCTCGCGGTCAACGGGGCGTTCGCGGGCGGCCGGATCGGCGATCCGGCCGCCCGGGACGTCGAGACGGTGACCGTACGCGAGACGGTGAAGGCGATCCGGGAGTCGGAGGAGTGGGTGCCGGCGCTCCTTCCGGTCGGCGCCGGGCTGCTCGCCGCCGTCCGCTGCTGACCGTCAGTCGAGGGTGGCCAGCCAGCGCAGCAGCGAACGGACCCCCCAACCGGTGGCGCCCCGGGCCAGTTCCCGGTGGTCGCCCTCGGCCCAGGACGGTGCGGACATGTCGATGTGCAGCCACCGGTCCCGCAGGTCGCCGGTGAACTCCCGCAGGTAGAGCGCGGCCAGCGTGGACCCGGCGCCCTGGGTCGGCGCGCTGTGCAGGTCGGCCAACTCGCTGCCGAGGTACTCGACGTAGTCGGCGGTGAGCGGCATCCGCCAGGCGTACTCGCCGGCCTCGGCGATCGCCGCCAGCATCTCCCCGGCCAGTTCGTCGTTCTCGCTGAACAGCGCGCCGGTGCGCTTGCCGAGGGCCACCGCGTTCGCCCCGGTCAGGGTGGCCAGGTCGATCAGGTAGTCGGGCGACAGCTCCTGCACCGCGTAGGCGAGGGCGTCGGCCAGTACCAGCCGGCCCTCGGCATCGGAGTTGGTGGTCTCGCTGGTGATGCCGCCGTAGTGCCGGATCACGTCACCGGGACGGAACGCGGCACCGCTGACCATGTTCTCGGCGAGCGGGGCCAGGGTGGTAATCCGTACCGGCAGGCCCAACGCGGCGGCGCCGAGGGTGGTGGCGAGCACGGCGGCGGCACCGCCCATGTCCTTGCGCATCAGCTTCAGGGCGTCCTTGGGCTTGATCGAGATGCCGCCGGTGTCGAAGGTGATGCCCTTGCCGACCAGCACCACGTGGGTACGCGCGCCCGGCGGCTGCCAGCTCAACTCGACCAGGCGGGGGCCCTGTGCGGAGCCACCCCCCACCGCCAGGATGCCCCCGAACCCCTCGGCGGCCAGTTCGTCCGGTTCACGCACCCGAACGGTGAGGTGCTCGACGCCCGCGGCGGCCGAGACGATCTGGTCGGCGAACCAGGCCGGGCTCTTCAGCGACGACGGGGTGTTGGTCAGGTCCCGGGCAAAACGGGTCATCCGGGCGGTGGTGACGGCGGTCTCCACCACGTCGGTGTACCCGGCCGGGTCGCCCACCGCCACGACCACCTCGGCCAGCGCCGACTCGTCCCCGGTGTGCTGCGCCATCCGGAACCGGTACGACGCCAGCAGCAGCCCCTCGGCCAGGCCCCGGATGGCAGCCGGTGGGACACCGTCGGGCAGGGCGATGGTGACCGAGGTCTCACGGGCGGCGGCCCGGGCCACCCCGGCACCGGCGCTCCGCCAGCCGGACTCGTCACCGTCACCGATCCCGACCAGCAGCAGCCGGCCGGGCTCACGCAGCGGGCGGAGGGAGAGCTGGGTCTCGCCGGCCCGACCGGTCAACGCGGCGGCGTCGACCAGGGCGGCGGCCTCCGCGACCAGTTCGTCGGGCAGACCCGGTCGGACGGGTCCGACGATTGCCGGGCTGTCGTCGCCGCCCTGCTGCGGGGCGGCGGGGCGGATGGGCAGGACGAGCGTGTCGAACCCGTCGGGCTCGGCTACGAGACGGATGGCGAGCACGCCGGCCGTACCTCCTGAAGTCGGGTGAAGGCGGGCCGCCGACCCCTCGGTCCTGGCGTCCACACCGGGTGAAAACCCCTGAGCCACCGGGGGGCCGGTGGCTCAGGGGTCACGAACGTCCGGGCGCCAACCGCCGCCCTCGCCGCTGGTTGGTCAGCCTGCGGCGGCCTTCAGCGCGTCACCGAGCGCGTTGGCCTCGTCGGGAGTCATCTCGACGACCAGCCGGCCACCGCCCTCCAGCGGAACCCGCATGACGATGCCCCGGCCCTCCTTGGTGACCTCCAGCGGACCGTCGCCCGTCCGCGGCTTCATCGCCGCCATGTTGTCTCCCCTCAGACCTACATCAGGGTTGGTGGGTTACCCCACAGCCACCTCATCCGTAACCACCGTCCGCGAACGAACGGTTCGACCAACGATTTTCCCTGATGAACACCGCCGGACCCAAACTGAACCAGCATTGATGTAACAGCATCTAGCATATCGCGGGAAGGCCTGTCACAATGTGCGGTCATGCAGGCACGGTCGGCACTCTTCGACCTGTACGGCGACTATCTTCGCCCCCGGGGCGGTCGCGCGCCGGTCGCCGCCTTGGTCAAACTCCTCTCGCCGCTCGGCATCGCACCACCGGCCGTCCGCACTGCGGTCTCCCGGATGGTCCGACAGGGCTGGCTCCACCCGCTCCGGCTGGCCACCGGACCGGGCTACTCGATCACGTCCAAAGCCTCCCGCCGGCTGGACGAGGCCGCCGCACGGATCTACCGGACCGGCCGGATCGGTTGGGACGGCCGGTTCGACCTGATCGTGCTCACCTCCACGGGCGCCCGCCGGGACCGGCAGCGGCTCGCCGCCGGCCTCGCCTTCCTCGGGTACGGCATGCTCGACGAGCAGACCTGGGTGGCCACCCGACCGGGCGAGGACATCGACGGGATGCTCACCGAGGCGGGGGTGCGCTACGAGCGGTTCACCGCCGCACACGCCGGTGGCACCTCCGGCGCGATGGAGGTGGTCCGCCGGGCCTGGGACCTGGCCGAGATCGGCCGGGCGTACGAGAGCTTCGTGGCCGAACAGCGTCCCCTGGTCGGCTCGGTCAACGGGCGCAGCTCGGACGAGGAGGCGTACGCCGTCCGGTTCCGACTCGTGCACGCATGGCGTACCTTCCTGTTCCGGGACCCGCAGTTGCCTCCGGCGCTGCTGCCCGAACGCTGGCCCGGCACCAGCGCGGCGAGCTTCTTCGACCGGCACGCCAACCGGCTGCGGCCGGCCGCTGACCGGTACGTCGAACAGTGCCTCGACGCCAGCAACCGCATCAGCCGACAGAAGGGCCGTTGATCCGTGACCGAGCCGTTACTCGTCGACCGCACCGATGCCGTCGTCACCCTGACCCTCAACCGGCCGGACGCAATGAACGCCCTCGACGTGGCCCTCAAGGAGGCGCTGCGGGACACCCTGGCCGAGCTGGAGACCGACCGGAGCTGCCGGGCCGTGGTGCTGGCCGGGACGGGCGGGTCGTTCAGCGCCGGTCAGGACCTGCGCGAGCACGTGACCACCCTGGAGTCGTCCGGCGCGGACCCGCTGGCCACCGTGCGCGCCCACTACAACCCGATCGCCGCCCGGCTGGCCAACCTGCCCAAGCCGGTGGTCGCCGCAGTACACGGCATGGCGGCCGGGGCCGGCGCGTCGCTCGCCTTCCTGGCCGATTTCCGGATCGGTGGGCCGAAGACCAGTTTCCTGATGGCCTTCGCCCGGGTCGGTCTGGCCGCGGACACCGGCGCGTCCTGGTCGCTGCCCCGGCTGGTCGGGCACGCCAAGGCCGTCGAGCTGCTGATGCTCGCCGAGCCGGTACGCGCCGAGGAGGCCCACCGGCTGGGCCTGCTCACCCGCCTGGTCGACGACGACGAGCAGGTGCTGCCCACCGCGCAGGAGCTGGCCGCCCGGCTGGCCGCCGGCCCGACCGTGGCGTACGGGGCGATCAAGCGCCAACTCTCGGTGGGTGATGCGGGCACCCTCTCCGAGGCGCTGGCTGCCGAGGCGCAGGCCCAGTCGATCTGCGGGGCGACCGCCGACCACCGGGCCGCCACCTTCGCCTTCGTCAACAAGGAGAAGGCGACCTTCCAGGGACGCTGACCCACCTTGACGGCCGATCCCCGACAGGAAATCAGTCGTCGTCCTCCTCCGGATCCTGGTTGGCCACCGCGCCGAGCACGAACGCCTGCATGGCCAGCTCGTCACCGGAGGGCGACACGAAGGCGGGCAGCTCGCGGGGGCCCAGCTCCAGCACGTACGACCAGAAGATCCGCGCCGCCTCGCCCGGGGAGGCCGCCTCGATCGGCAGGTTCACGCTGACCAGCCAGTCCCGGCGCTCGGGGGTGGGCCCGAGCCGGTCGGCCAGGGCGGTGAACACCGTGGCGTCGAGCGGGGTGACCGGCCCGGTGGCGGTGAGCCCGGCGGCCGGCAACGGGTCGTCGAAGGCCCGGCGGGTGTAGGTGACCACGAGCGGGGCCGGTACCTCCGCCGACTGCGGGTCGTCGGGGTCGTGCCCGTCGCCGGCCGACCGGGCCACCCGGCCGAGCGCCACCACCGAGGGCGGATCGTCCCCGACGGCCACCACGACGCCGTCACCGGGTCGTGGCCGGTCGCCACCGTCGAGCCCGGTCAGCTCCAGCGTCTCGTGGTGCACCAGCCGCTCGGCCTCGTGCCGGCCGGCGGGCAGCACCACCAGCCAGGCGTGCCGCCCGTTCATACCGCCGCCCCGTCCCGCCCAGTCATGGTGACCATCCCACCACGCGGGGCGGGCAGCTCGACGTGGCAGCCGTCCAGATGGTCGTCGACCATGCCGGTGGCCTGCATCAGGGCGTACGCCGTGGTCGGCCCGACGAACCGGAACCCGCGCTTCTTCAGCGCCTTGGCCAGCGCGGTGGATTCGGCGGTCAGCGCGGGCACCTCCGCGAAGGACCGGGGGCGGGCCGGGCGGGGCGGTGGCGCGAAGGACCAGAGCAGCGCGGAGAGCCCGTCGGGCAGGTCGAGTGCGGCCCGGGCGTTGGCGATGGCGGCCTCGATCTTGGCCCGGTTACGCACGATGCCCGCGTCACCGAGCAGCCGTTCGACGTCGGCCGGGCCGTAGCCGGCGACCTTCTCGATCCGGAACCCGTCGAAGGCGAGCCGGAAGGCGGCCCGCTTGCGGAGGATGGTGAGCCAGGAGAGCCCGGACTGGAACGCCTCCAGGGTCACCCGTTCGAAGAGCGCGTCGTCGCCACGCCGGGGCCGGCCCCACTCGTCGTCGTGGTACGCCATGTAGTCCACCGTGCCCGCCGACCAGCCGCAGCGGGGGCGCCCGTCAGCGCCGATCACCAGGTCCGTCACGGGTCCCACGGTAGGGCAAGTGCCGACGCCCGGACCGGGGCGGGCGTCGGTCGGGTCAGGGCAGCCGACCCTGCTCCACCAGCCGGCCGAACTTCTTCAATGCCTGGGTGAGGCTGAGCTTGGAACCGGGCCAGAGCACCGGCCAGGCCAGTCGGCCGGCGGCCCCGCCGGGGAGGTGGAACCACTCGTGCCAGACCACCTGGGTGCGGTCCCGGTCCATCTGGGTGCAGCGCAGCACGCCTGGACCGCGCAGCAGCCGGCCGCAGTGCACCACGCCGACCTCGTACGGCGGGTCCACCCGGACGACCCGCATCTCGTCCCGCAGCACCGCCGGACCGATCGCGGTGACCGCCTCGATCAGGCTGCCCTCCCCACCGTCGCCCTGCACCACCCGTACCCGGGTGAACGGGACCCAGTCGGACTGCCGCTCCCATGCGGTGAACGCGGCGAAGACCCGCTCCGCCGGCGCGTTGACGATCACGGTCGCGGTGACCTCACCGGAGCCGGGCCGGGAGGCCTCCTGGAACTCGTCGGTGCCGGCGGGGTCGCTCACGCCGACTCCGACCGCACCACGGGATCGGACGGAACCGCTGCGGCGTCGCGCTCCCGGTCGTCGGCGTCGGCCTTCGCCGTCCCGGTCACCTCGATGCGCGGCGCGCCGTCCAGTCCTTCGTCAGCCGATGCCGTGTGCCCGATGCCGTCGGCCGGCGCCGTGTGCCCGATGCCGTCGGCCGGCGCCGTGTGCCCGATGCCGTCGGCCGGCGCCGTGTGCCCGATGCCGTCGGCCGGCGCCGTGTGCCCGATGCCGTCGGCCGGCGCCGTGTGCCCGATGCCGTCGGCCGGCGCCGTGTGCCCGCCACCGTCAACCGGCGCCGCGACAGCGACCGGCATCGCGTCGCGGTGGGCACCGAGTGCCGCCTCGCGGGACCGGCGCAGGTCGTCCGCCTCGGCCGTACGCCCTTCGCGCAACGCGGTGACCTCCGCTTCCAGTACCTCGATCAGCTCGCTCTTGTAGCCGATGTCGTAGGCGGCCCGGCGCAGCACCTGGTCGACCTGGGCCATCCGGTACCCCCGCGGCGCCGTGTCGAAACGGACCCGACCGATGTCGGTCTCCGCAAGGGGGCGGTTCCCGGGCAGCGCTACGGAGCGACCGTCCGGCTCGGTCGGCGCCAGGCCGGGGTCGCTCCCGGTCACCAGTACGGTCACGCCGAACACCACCGCGCCGACGGTCAACGCCACGACAAGTATGAGCAGAAGCTGACCCATAGACAGATCGTGGCACGCGGGGATGCCCGAGGCGACCCCGCCACCCCGGGTCGACTAGCGTCGGTGCGGACGGTGGTGAGGAGGTTCGGGCATGTCGGACACACTTCGGCTGGGTGGGCGCTCCTTCGCCCCGGGCGACCTGGCCGTCATGGCCATCGTCAACCGCACCCCGGACTCGTTCTTCGACCGGGGTGCGACGTTCGGCGCGGACAGCGCGCTCCGGGCGGTCGAACGGGCGGTCGCCGAGGGCGCCGACATCATCGACATCGGCGGGGTCAAGGCCGGTCCGGGCGAGGAGGTGGACGTGGCCGAGGAGATCCGGCGCACGGTGGCCACCATCGCGGCGGTCCGGATGGAGTTCCCGGACGTGGTCATCTCGATCGACACCTGGCGGGCCAAGGTCGCCGTGGAGGCGGTGGCGGCCGGCGCGGACCTGCTCAACGACACCTGGTCCGGGGCGGATCCCGCGCTGGCCCGGGTCGCCGCCGACACCGGTACCGGTCTGGTCTGCTCGCACGCCGGCGGGCTGGCCCCCCGGACCCGTCCGCACCGGGCGGCGTTCGACGACGTGGTGACCGACGTGGTCACGACGGTGACCGGCCTCGCCGAGCGTGCGGTCGGTCTCGGGGTACGCCGGGACGGCATCCTGATCGACCCGGCGCACGACTTCGGCAAGAACACCCGGCACTCGCTGGAGATCACCCGCCGGCTGGACGAGCTGACCGCGACGGGCTGGCCGGTGCTGGTCGCCCTCTCCAACAAGGACTTCATCGGCGAGACCCTCGACCTCGGCGTGGACGAGCGGTTGGAGGGGACGCTGGCGGCGACGGCGGTCTCGGCCTGGCTGGGTGCCCGGGTCTTCCGCGCCCACCAGGTCCGGCAGACCCGGCGGGTGCTGGACATGGTGGCGTCGGTCCGGGGCGACCGCCCGCCCGCGCTGACCCGGCGGGGCCTGGCCTGACCGGGCCGCAGCCCGGACCGGCGTCGGCCCGCCGGCCGTCGGGTGGTCAGCTCCAGCGCAGAATGTTGCGACGCCAGGCGTAGAGGATGCCGACCGCGAGCACCGCGACGAAGATGCCCATCTCGGCGACGGTGACCAGCCCGAAGCCGGGCCGGTCGAAGACCACCGCCCACGGGAAGAGGAAGACCGCCTCGACGGCGAAGAGCACGTAGAGGTAGGCGTAGACGTAGTAGCGGATCTGCATCTGGGCCCAGTCGGTGCCGACCGGGTCGAGACCGCACTCGTAGGCCGCCCGTTTGCCGGGCGGATCCGCCGGACTGGCCGGGCGGAGCAGACGGTTCGCGCCGAAGGCGCCGAGGAAGACGAGTGCGCTCGCGAGCAACAGCAACCCGAGCGTGGCGTACGACCCGAGGTATCCGCTCACGGCTGACCAGCCTACCCGGCGGCAGCGGCGGACGCGCCCACCCGACGTTCGGTGATCATGTCGTTACGCTTCACACAAGTTACGGTTTTGTTTCCGAGAGGGACTAGTGCCGGAAAGCAACGATCCCGGAGAGTGAATCAGCCGATCAGCCGGTTGTGGAAATGGCGCAATCACTCTCCGGAGGACAGATGGTACGTGTCGTGGTCCGGGCAGCCGACCGGCGTGCCTCCCGTACCTCTCGTACCGCCCTCCTGCTGGTCGCCTCGGCACTGGTGGCGGCCCTGACGGCCACCGCCGCCGCCCCGGCCGCTGCGCTCGGGGTACCGGCCGCCACCCGGCACGTGGCGGCCACCGCGCTGCTGACGCCCGACCCGGTGACCGACCCTGCGGGTGATCCGCCGGTCGACCCCGGCGGCAACCCGGCGGACCAGCCACCACCGGTCGACCCGCCACCCGGCCCGGAGCCGACCGTCCCGCCACCCACGGAGACCCCCACCGATCCCGCGACCACGCCACCGGCCACGCCGACGGACAGCCCGACCCCGGAGGTACCGGCCACCGGTGAACCCACGCCGCCGCTGCCGGCGCCCTCGTCCGCCGCGCCGCTGCCCGGACAGTCCGCAACAGCGCCCCGACCGGACCGGTCCCACCTCGGGGTCTACGTGACCACCAGCGACGTCACGCTCGCCCCGTCGTACTGGAACAGCGGCGACTCGCGGGCGGACCTGCGGGTCACCGTCACCAACACCGGCCGGACGACCGAGTCGGTGCGGCTGGCGTACACCCTGCCGGCCGGGGTGACCGACGCCGGCACGGACGGCTGCTCGTCCCAGGACGGCCACCGCTACCGGTGCGGCGCCTGGGCCGCCGTCGCCGGTGCCCGGTTCAGCATGCGGATCCGGGTACGCGTTGACGGCGACGCCTGGCGGCGGATGCCGCTCAACGGCTCGGTGCAGGTGACCGCCACCGCACCCGGACAGTCCGGCCAGGTCAGCGACAGCCAGGGCTTCGCGGTGCTCTTCCCGCCCGGGCCACCGGTGCCCGGGATGACCCTCGACGCCGACGAGGTGAGCTTCGACATCACCGGCGCGAGCAGCGTCCTGGACGTCGAGCTGGGCAACACCGGCGCGGTGGACGCGACCGGCGCGGTCGAGGTCGTCCTCCCGCCCGGGGTGACGGTGGACGGGTCACCCGCCGGCTGCGCGCCGGCCGGTACCGACCGGACCCGCTGCGCGGTGGGTACGGTCACCGCCGGCCGGCACGCCCACCTGCGGTTACCGGTCAGCGCGACGCCCCGGGCCCAGCGCAGCGCCCCGCTGGCCGGGGCGGTGATCGGGCTGCTGACCCCCCGGGCCGGCGCGCAAAAGCGGATGCAGATGAGCTTCCGGATCGTCGCCGCGGCGGCCGCACCGGCCCTGGTGGCCTCGCCCGCGCCGACCGGGTCGCATGGGGTGCTGCCGGGGGCGGTCGCGACGGCCGGTGACGACGGGCTGAGCGGTGCGCAGCAGACCGCGATCGCCCTGATCGTGGTCTCGGTCCTGCTCGTCGTGCTGGCACTGGTCCTGGCGACCACCTCGCTGCGCCGCCGTTCGCTCGGCGACCCGCCGGTCGAGGTGCGGCCCGGTCCCACTCCGGCGACCGACTGACGCCGGGCCACCTTCCTCGATCAACTATCAGGTCGGTGACCGCCGTTCAGTCCCGGATCCGGTGATCTGGATTACGGCACCCGCTCAGAATCGGGGCAAAACTGGATAAGAACTGTCATCTACCTGTCCCAAACTCGCAACCTCCGGGCCGGTAGGGGTAGCGGTTGGACGTAGGCTCTGAGATGAAAAGCAGAGTGGGCCGGACCTTCCCTGGGGCGACCCGCCCGGCCGGCCGGCGCTCAAGGAGGGTGCAGCTGTGACCAAGCAGGTCCGCCAACTGGATCGGGTGGTCATCCGGTTCGCCGGTGACTCCGGTGACGGTATGCAGCTCACCGGCGACCGGTTCACCTCGGAGACCGCGCAGCTGGGCAACGACATCTCGACGCTGCCCAACTTCCCGGCCGAGATCCGGGCTCCCGCCGGTACGCTGCCCGGCGTCTCCAGCTTCCAGGTGCATTTCGCCGACTACGACATCCTCACCCCGGGCGACTCGCCCAACGTGCTGGTCGCGATGAACCCGGCCGCGCTCAAGGCCAACCTGGCCGACCTGCCCCGGGGCGCGGACATCATCGTCAACACCGACGAGTTCACCAAGCGCAACCTGGCCAAGGTCGGCTACCAGGTGAACCCGCTGGAGGACGGTTCGCTCGACGGGTACGCCCTGCACCCGGTCGCGCTGACCTCCATGACGGTGGGCGCGCTGGCCGAGCAAGACGTGTCCAAGAAGGACGCCGAGCGGGCGAAGAACATGTTCGCCCTCGGCCTGCTCTCCTGGATGTACTCCCGGCCGTACGAGTCGACCCTGCGGTTCCTGGAGCGCAAGTTCGCCACCCGTCCGGAGCTGGTCGCGGCGAACATCGCGGCCTTCAAGGCCGGCTGGAACTTCGGCGAGACCACCGAGGACTTCTCGGTCCGCTACGAGGTGAAGCCGGCGAAGATGCAGCCGGGCACCTACCGCAACATCACCGGTAACGCGGCGCTCTCCCTCGGCCTGGTGGCCGCCGGGGTCCGTGCCAAGCTGCCGGTCTTCCTCGGCGCCTACCCGATCACCCCGGCCTCGGACATCCTGCACGAGCTGAGCAAGCACAAGCGGTTCGGCATCACCACCATGCAGGCCGAGGACGAGATCGCCGCGATCGGTGCCGCCCTCGGCGCGTCGTACGGCGGCGCGCTCGGCGTCACCACCACCAGTGGCCCCGGTGTGGCTCTCAAGGGCGAGACCATCTCGCTGGCCGTGGCGCTGGAGCTGCCGCTGGTGATCGTGGACGTGCAGCGGGCCGGGCCGTCGACCGGTATGCCGACGAAGACCGAACAGGCCGACCTGAACATGGCCCTGTTCGGCCGGCACGGCGAGGCGCCGGTCGCGGTGATCGCGCCGCGCTCCCCCGCGGACTGCTTCCACGCGGCCATCGAGGCGGCCCGGATCGCGCTGACCTACCGCACTCCGGTGATCCTGCTGTCCGACAACTACGTCGCCAACGGCTCCGAGCCGTGGCTGCTGCCCGATGTGAACAGCCTGCCCGACCTTCGGGTGGAGTTCGCCACCACGCCGAACAGCGAGGACGGTTCGGCCTTCCTGCCGTACCTGCGCGACCCGGAGACGCTGGCCCGGCCGTGGGCCATTCCCGGCACCCCGGGTCTGGAGCACCGGATCGGCGGTCTGGAGAAGGCCGACAAGACCGGTGACATCTCGTACGACCCGGCGAACCACGACTTCATGGTCCGGACCCGGGCGGCCCGGATCGAGACCATCCCGGTGCCGGACATCGAGGTCGAGGACCCGGACTCCGACGCCCGGGTGCTGGTGCTCGGCTGGGGTTCGACGTACGGACCGATCGGGGCGGCCTGCCGGCAGCTCCGCCAGCGCGGGCTCTCCATCGCCCAGGCCCACCTGCGGCACCTCGCGCCGATGCCGGCCAACCTCGGTACGGTGCTCGCCGCCTACGACCGGGTGGTGATCCCGGAGATGAACCTCGGCCAGCTCGCCCACATCATCCGGGCCCGCTACCTGGTCGACGCGATCGGCTACAACCAGGTCCGCGGCCTGCCGTTCACGGCCAACGAGCTGGAGACCATGCTGGAAGAGGTCCTGAAGAATGTCTGAGCCCGTCGCCGTCAAGCTCACCACCAAGGACTTCAAGTCCGACCAGGAGGTGCGCTGGTGCCCCGGCTGCGGGGACTACGCGATCCTCGCCGCCGTGCAGTCGTTCATGCCGGAGCTGGGCATCCCCCGGGAGCGGATCGTCTTCGTCTCCGGGATCGGCTGCTCGTCGCGCTTCCCGTACTACATGAACACGTACGGCATGCACTCGATCCACGGTCGGGCGCCGGCGATCGCCACCGGCCTGTCGGTGTCCCGGCCGGACCTGTCGGTGTGGGTGGTCACCGGTGACGGCGACGCGCTCTCCATCGGCGGCAACCACCTGATCCACGCGCTGCGGCGGAACGTCAACCTCAAGATCCTGCTGTTCAACAACCGGATCTACGGCCTGACCAAGGGGCAGTACTCGCCCACCTCCGAGGTCGGCAAGGTCACCAAGTCGACCCCGGTCGGCTCGCCCGACGCGCCGTTCAACCCGCTGTCGCTGGCGCTCGGCGCCGAGGCGACCTTCGTGGCCCGGACGATCGACTCCGACCGCAAGCACCTCCAGTCGGTGCTGCGGGCCGCCGCCGAGCACGAGGGGTCGGCGTTCGTGGAGATCTACCAGAACTGCAACATCTTCAACGACGGGGCGTTCGACCAGCTCAAGGAGCCGGCCACCCGGGACGACTTCCTGATCCGGCTGGAGCACGGCCAGCCGATCACCTTCGGTGCCGAGGGCCGGTTCTGCGTGGTGCACCCACCGGGCGGGTTCGGCCTGGAGGTGCGGGAGACCGCGTCGGTACGCCCCGAGGAGATCGTCGTCCACGACGCCACCGTCGCCGACCCGGCGTACGCCTTCGCGTTGAGCCGGCTGCCCGGCCTGGACCTGCGGAACACCCCGATCGGCGTGCTCCGCAACGTCGACCGCCCGTCCTACGACAGCGTGGTACAGGCGCAGGTCAGCGCGGCCCAGGCCAAGGTCACCGACAGTCCGGAGCAGCAGCTCGCCGGCCTGCTCACCTCCGGCGACACCTGGACGATCCTCTAACCCGACGCTGAGGGGGTGGGTCCGCACCCACCCCCTTCGCCGTAACGCGGTACTGCCGCCGCCGGAGCTGACGTCCTGTTCAGGCGACCACGTTCGCGTTGGCCTGCGGCCGGTCGTCCCGGACGTGCACCAGCATGTCGCCGGTCTCGATGACCGCGCCGGCCTGGTCGGAGAGGGTGACCACCCGGCCCCGCCGGACCAGCGCGATCACCAGGGCGTCCAGCTCCCGGGGGGACCGGCCCACCTCGTCGCGTTCGGCCGACCGCATCGCCAGCGCCATACCCTGGCCGGGGGTGAGCAGGTCCTCCACCACGTCGATCAGCGGCGGCGCCGAGGTGGAGAGGCCGAGCAGCCGGCCGGCGGTCGCCGAGGAGACGATCACGTGGTGCGCGCCGCTCTGCTTGAGCAGCGGGGCGTTTTCTGCCTCGCGCACTGCGGAGATGATCCGCACCTGGCCGGCGGTGAGCTGCCGGACCGTCAGCGTGACCAGCACCGACGCGTCGTCGCTGTCGGTCGCGATGATCACCGCCTTGGCGCTGCGGACGTGGGCCTCCTGGAGCACCGACGAGCGGGTCGCCGAGCCCTCGATCGCCACCAGCCCGGCCGAGGTGGCCTGCCGGACGGCGGTCGCGCTGCGCTCGACCACCACGATCTTCTGCTTGTCGAAGCCGTTCTCCAGCAGGGCTGAGATCGCACTACGGCCCTTGGTGCCGTAGCCGCAGATGATGACGTGATCCTTCACGGTCCTCCTCCACCGCGACAGGCGACGGCCGGTCCGGTACTGCTCGGTCAGGACTTCCAGGGTGGTACCGACCAGGATGATCAGGAACAGCACCCGGGCGGGGGTGACGAAGAAGACGTTGACCATCCGGGCCGAGTTGGACGCCGGGGTGATGTCCCCGTAGCCGGTGGTGGAGAGGGACACGACCGCGTAGTAGGCGCAGTCGAGGAGGGTGAGACCGTCCTCGTTGACGTCGCGGTAGCCCGCGCGGTCCAGGTAGACCACGCCGACGACCGCGAGCACCAGACCGATCGCCGCCATCAGGCGCAGGCTCAGCGCGCTCAACGGGCCGCGGCTCACCGCGGGGAAATGGATCACTGCCGGTTTTGCTCCGCTCCTGCGCCCACCTGCACGTGCACAACATAGCCGGTACCCCGTTACCCGCCCGGCCGGGTCACCATGCGGGTTCGCCCTACCGGGTCGCGCGCCGGGTCGCCGGGCCACGGTCCCCGTGCCGGGGAATCACCCGGCATGATGGGGAGCGGGGTCGAGGGTGTGGAGAGTGAGGGCCGGATGTCACTGCTGCGTCGGGTGATCGGTGGAGTGCTCCGACGGGTACGCCTGCGGCAGGGCCGGACCCTGCGGGACGTCGCCGAGGCGGCCGGGGTGTCCGTGCCGTACCTGTCGGAGGTCGAACGGGGTCGCAAGGAGGCCTCCTCGGAGGTGCTCGCGGCGGTCTGCCGGGCCCTCGGCATGCACCTGTCCGACCTGCTGGAGGAGGCCCGCGACGACCTGCGTCGCATGGAGCCCCGGATCCCCGCCGCGCCGCGTGTCCCGGCCACCTCGGGTACCCCGGTCCCCCGTGCGCGCATCCACCGGCAGCCCCGGTGTGCGGCGCGGGTGTTCCCGTGCCGCACCCGCCCTGACCGGAACGGGTCCGGCCGGAGCGCCATCGGGGGCGCCCCGGCCGGGGTTCAGCTCACGTCATGGTCGGCGACCGGTCAGCCCACCCACCTGGTCGGGGGCGGGCTGACCGTCGGTCAACCGCGGACCGATGCGTCGATCATGGTCAAGCTACTGATCACGGCTTCGACCTCGGGCATCCCCTCGGTGTAGTCGCCGTTGGCGATCCGCACCGACGCGGCCTCGTACCGGTCGGTCAGCAGGCCGTGCCGGCTCTTCGCCTTCGCCACGATGCAGTTGCCGACCGGGTCCCACGTCTCCTCCGAGCCGCCGGCCACACAGTCGGTCAGGTGCCGCTGCCCGGCGAGCGGGTCGAAGGCGCCGTTACCGGCCGTGCACGGTGCGCCCCGGCTGGGCGCGTTGCAGTTCGCGTACGCCTGGAGGGCGGTCGCGAAGGTGTCCTTGATGATGCTGCCGTCGCTGTCGTCGGCGACGATCCGGTTGGCACCGAAGAGCACCGCGCGGAGCAGGTCGTCCTGCATCAGGGTCCGGCCGAAGCCGAGCTGCGTGTACGCCTTGAGCAGCTTCGCCGTCCTGGTCAGCTCGGCGTTGCTCCGGTAGATGTCGGACGCCTCGTTGTTCAGGTCGTCGTACACCTGGGCGTAGTACGCCGCCCGCCGGCCGGCCACGAAGTTGGTCATCCGGGTCCGGACGTCCGTGTTGACCTGCTCGTTGCCGGAGTAGTAGGCGCCGGACTCGAACATCGGCTTGTAGACCGCGTCCCAGTTGTCGAGGTAGTCCTCGATGCCGTAGCAGAAGACGGTCTCGCCCGACTCCTTGTACTCCCGGCAGGTCTCGCCCAGCGGGGTGGTGAGGGTCCGCACCTGGTAGTCACGCACCTCGGTACCCCACTGCACGCGCAGCCGCATCTGCACCCGCAGATCCGCCTTGGTGATGTTGAACTTCGTGGTGAAGCTGCGCCGGATGTTGACCATGGTGGCGTCCTGGCAGAGGAACACCTTCGGCTTGTCCGGGTGGGCGTACTGGGCGAAGGCGAACACGTTCGGCGCCGAGGTCAGCGCGATGTTGTTCGGCCGGCTCAGCGGCATCCCCGTACCGTTGCACGCCGGCACGACGGCCGGGTCGGTGAGCTTCCCGGCGTCCGGCATTGCCTGGTCGATCGGGCCGAAGAGGTTGTACTCCTTGTCGTCGCTGTACTTCTTGCGCACGGCGGTGAGCTTGAGCCGCAGGTCACCGACCGCGTTCAGGTAGTCCGCGGTCAGACCGGTGAACAGCACGTTGGTCCGCTTGCCGTCGGTACCCGGCGTCGTCTTCGGCTTGCTCAGCGCCCGGTTCACGGTCAGGATGTCCTGCCCGGTGGAGATGATCCGGGCGGTCTCGGTCGCCGAGACCTGCTTGGCGTAGTCCGGGTTCTGCAGGGCCAGCACCCCGTAACCACGGGCGGCGAAGGACCAGGTGGCCGGGTTGGGCTTGGTCAGCGTGCTGCTGGTGGGCAGCCCGTACCGGTTGCCGGCGTACCACTCCAGGTAGCCGAGCGCGCCGTTGGGCTCCCAGGTGTTCAGCGCCTGCACCGGGTCGGTGGTGCTCCACCCGGTGCTCGGGCCGGTCAGCGGGGCCCGGGTGGCCAGCATCGTCGCGGTGGTACGGAGGATCCCCTCCGGCTCGGTGTAGCGGTCCCCGCCGCCGTTGTAGCTGGGGATCGGCTGGCCGTACCGGGCCTCGTAGTCGATGTACTTGTTCATCATCAGGTTGGTGTCGTAGAGGATGTCCTCCTGCTGCCCCTTGATGATCTCGGCGCCCCACATGTCCAGCCGGGGCATCAGCCGCAGCAGTTGCGTCTCCAGGTTCGCCAGCTGGGCGTTCGTCGCGTTCTGCAACTGCATCATCTCGTCGAACCTGGTGACCATGTCGCCGTACAGGTTGGTCAGGCCCTGTTCCAACCGGTCGAACCGGCTGTGCATGTTGGTGTGCAGCGTGGCGATGTCCTGCCGGATCTTGGCCAGCTCGTCGAGCATCACCTGCTCCGGGGACGGCACCCCGGAGAAGAGCGGCAGCACCGCGGTGATGGCGCCCAGCACGTTCCCGGTCAGGGTGAGGGTGCTCATCGAGAAGATGGCCTCCCCGAGACCCAGCCCGGCCACCGCCGGAATGAAGTTGTTGATCGCGGTGGCGACCTGCACCGCCGCCTTGCCGACCCCGGCGGCGATCTGGCCGGCCCGGGGGTTGGCGAACCCGAGCAGGGTGGCGAGGATCTCGATGGCGGTCGCCGCGCCGTCGATGATCTGCTGCCGCTCGGCCGCGAGGTTCCGCTGGTTCTGCTGCTCCGCCAGGGTCGGGCGGGGCCCGCTCGGCGACACCGGGTACTTCGCGTCCAGTTCCTTCATCAGCGCCAGCGTGGCGTCGTTCTGGGCGCTGATCAGTTCGAGCTTGGCGGCGAGCTGCTCCTGGCCCTCCTGGAGGTACCCGGTGCTGTTGGTGAGCTGGTCCATCAGCGCCTGCACGTTGACGTTCGTGGCGATCACCGGGTCGGCCAGCAACTGGTCGGTGGTCGCGTTGGCGCTGATGTTCATACCGGCGCCGATCGCACCGTCCCAGGCCTGCCGGAACGCGCTGTCGATGGTGCCCCGCTGGTTGACCCTGCTCCAGATCAGGTCCTGGATGGCGTAGAGCTGGCTGAACGCGGTGTACTGGAACTTGCTTCCCGCCACGTAGTCGGCCGACATCGCCCAGGTCTTGATGTCCTTGCCGATGGTCGACTCCAGCAGGTCCCGGATGATCGGGGCGGCCTGCGCGGCGGCCGGGTGCAGCGTGGTCAGGTTGATCAGCTTCATGGCGTAGTCGAAGGCCGGCCGCTCCAGGTCCTGGGCGGTCAGGTTCGAGTCGAACCAGCTCCGCATGGACGCCATCCGCTGGTGCAGCTGTTCGGTCGTAGCGTACGGGTTCTTCTCCCGGTACCCGACGAGGTCGGCGCTGAGCATCATGTCCCGCAGCCCGTTCGGGCCGGGATTCTTCAGCCGGGCGTACGAGGTGAAGAGGCGGTTCTGTAGCTCCTGGTTGTTGACCTCGACCGCGCCGGCCGCCCGGACCGGCTGGGCCAGGGTCAGCGAGACGACCACGGCGGTCGCCACGGCGACCACCCGGGCGAACAGGGATCGGCGGCGGTGGTTTCTATATCGGATCTCGGGCACGGTTGTTCCTGGCACAGGTGTTCCCCCCACAGTGATGGACGGGAACGAGTGTCAGGCCCGTCGATGGGGGTCGGATGGGATCCGGGCTCGCCACGGTCCCACTGGATTCCCATCGGCCTGTGCTACCGGCCGGGCCGTCGACCGGATCGTCAACCGGGTCGGCTCGGTCATCCGGCGGACGGGACGGACCGTCCGGCGGGTCCACGGTACCCGGGAGGTCGGGCCGGGCGATACCCCCGGGCCGGGCCGGAAGGCGACCCCGCGCGGCCGGGCCGTCAGTCGGCAGGCCGGGCGGCCGGGCCACCCGGCCAGGGAGCGTGTGCGCGAAGCAGGGCGTTCACCCCGTCCCGGGACAGCTGCGAACCCCGCTGCCGGGCCCCGGCCCACTGGTCGCCGGTGAGGGCGTCCCGGACCACTGCCAGATGCCGGGGTGCGTCCACCGGGTCCATCATGTCCGGCACGAAGCCGTACCGGGATCCGTGCCGCTCGACCGCCGCGAGCAGGGCCGCGCCGTCCAGCGGCCGGCCCAGCCCGGCCAGCGCCGCGGCGCCCGTGTGCACGATGATCAGCCACGAGGTGACGTCGCTGTCACGCTCCAGCAGGTCGAGTACGGACAATCCGGCGGCCAGCGCACCGGCCGGATCGGCCAGGTCGAGCGCCACCTTCATCGCCAACCAGGACGACGAGACCTCGACGAACCCGTGCCCGCAGCGCCGCGCGACCTGCACCGACTCCGCCAGATCGACCCGCGCCCGGTCGACCTGGCCGGCAATCCGGCGCAGCATCCCCAACGCCGACAGGGCCTCCGCCTCGATCGCCGGTTCCCCTGCGTCCCGGGCCAGCGCCACCGCCGACCCGGCATCCTGGATGGCGTCCGGGATGGCGGTCGCGCCGGCCACCGCTTCGAAGAGCGCCCGGTACGCCAGGGCCAGCGTCCCGGTGACGGTGTCCCCCGCCTCGCGGGCGGCCTCGACCGCCTCGCGCATCGACCGCCCGGCGGTCGCCGGGTCACCGGCCAGGTACGCCAGTCCGCCCAGCCCGAGCAGGGCCCGCGCCCGTACCCCCGGTTCGGCGTCGGGGGCAGCCGCCATCGCCGCCCGCAACCAGCCGGTCCCCTCGACGATCTGCCCGGTCCGGTACCAGTACATGGCGAGGGCACCGCCCAGCCGCAGCGCGTACCGGCCGTCCCCGGCCGCCAGGGCCGAGGTGAACGCCGCCCGGATCTCGGCCTGCCGCTGCGCCAGGCCGGCCAGCGCCACCCCCGATCCCGGGCCACGGACCTGCCGCTCGGCGTCCTCCGCGTACCGCAGCACCCAGTCCCGGTGGGCTGCCCGGGCGGCGGCCAGTTCCGCCGGTTCCAACCGGGACCACGCGTACTGCCGCAGGGTCTCCAGCATCCGGAAGCGGCGCGGGTTGGTGCGCGGCTCCACCATCACCAGCGACTTGCGGACCAGCGCCGCAACCGGTGCCAGCGCCTGCCCGCCGACGACGGCCTCGGCCGCCGGCAGGTCGAACCCGCTGGCGAAGACGCTCAACCACCGGAAGGCCCGCTGCTGCGGGGCGTCGAGCAGGTGGTAGCTCCAGTCCACCGCGTCCACCAGGCTGCGGTGCCGGTCCGGCACACCGGTCGGGCCGTCGGCCAGCAACGCCAACCGGTCGTCCAGTCCACCGGCGATCTGGTCCACGGACAGCACCTGGCAGTGCGCCGCCGCCAGTTCGATGGCCAGCGGCAGCCGATCCAGTTCGGCGCAGATGGTGCGGATCTTCTTCTGGTCGTCCGGCCCGGGCGCCCAGTCGGGCGCGACCGCCGCCGCCCGCTGGTCGAACAGCTCCGCCGCCTGCTCACCGGAGAGCACCGGTACCTCGAACACCGTCTCGCCCGCCACCCGCAGCGGTTCGCGGCTGGTCGCCAGCACCCGCAACCCGCCGCACCGGGCCAGCAGCGCGGCGACCGCCGTCGCCACCGGGGCCACCAGGTGTTCACAGTTGTCGAGTACCAGTAGCAGCTCACGCGGACCGAGCACCGCCGCGAGCTGGTCCAGCGTCGCGACCGCCGGTAGGCCCAGCGCCGCCCCGACGGTCTCCACCAGCAGCTCCGGTGCGCCGAGGCCGGCCAGTTCCACCAGCCACGGACCGTCCCGGTCCGGCCAGCCACGGGCCACCTGAAGGGCCAGCGTGGTCTTGCCGACCCCACCCGGTCCGGTCAACGTCACCAGCCGGTGCTGCCCCAGCATCCGGTCCACCGCAGCCCGTTCGCCCGGCCGGTCCAGCAACCGGGTGACCGCGAACGGAACGTTCCGGGTACGCTCCGCCGTCGCCGTCGCCGTCGCCGACGCCGAACCGGTCACCGTGGCCGTCCCGCCCGGGCCGGCCAGACCCGGATCCTGCCGCAGCACCGCAGTCTCCAGTTGCCGCAACGCCGGCCCCGGGTCGAGACCCAGTTCGTCGGCAAACACCGCCCGGGCGGTACGCAGCGCGTCCAGCGCCTCGCGCTGCCGGCCGGCCCGGTAGAGGGCGAGGGCGTACAGCTCCTGGCCGCGTTCCCGGAACGGGTACCCGGCGACGTGCCCGGCCAGGTCACCGACCACCGCGACGTGCTCACCGAGGGCGAGCAGGGCGGCGTACCGCTCCTCGACGGCGTCCAGCCGGAGACCGGTCAGCCGGGTCACGTCGGGCTGCACGAACGCGTACCCGGTGAACTCCGCGTACGGCTCGCCGCGCCACAGGGCCAACGCCTCATCGAGCCGACGGAGCGCGCCGGCCGGGTCGTCCTGCCGCATCGACCGGGCGCCGAGAGCCACCAGCCCGGCGAACCGCTCCGTGTCCACATTGTCCGCGCCCAGCCGCAGCACGTACCCGGGGCCCTGGCGGGCCAGCAGTTCCCCGGTCGGACCGGCGCTCCGCCCCGGATCCAGCGCCCGCCGGAGCTGCTTGATGTAACCGTACAAAGTGGTCAGTGCGGGCGTCTTCGCATCCGCCCAGACCAGGTCGATGATCCGCTCGGCCGGGACCATCCGCTGGCGGGCGAGCAGCAGTGCCGCCAGCACGGCACGCTGGCGGGTGCCCCCGAGGTCGACCGGTTGCCCGCCGACCGTCGCCACCATGGGCCCGAGCACCCCGACCCGCACGTCCGCCACGTTCCGCCACCTCCCGCCTGCCGGGCACGATGCTACGGACGACCCACGCTCGGGACGATGGCCGGTACGGCCCGTCCCGGCCCCCGGTCGCTTCTGCTGTCGGCAGATCTGCCGGGGGGAGAATCGCTGGGCCACCGGGTACCGGCCCCCGCACGCTGGACGGGCCGGTCACCGGGCGGTGTCTCCGCCCGCTGGCCATCGGAAAGGCGGGACAGTCATGAGCATCGTGTGGGCACGGGCGGCCACCGAGCCCGGCGCGGCCTTCGGTGACCAGGTCTTCGAGCGCCTACTGCGGGAACGGATCATCTTCCTCGGTACCGAGGTGACCGACGCTTCGGCCAACATCATCTGCGCGCAGCTCCTGCTGCTCGCGGCCGCCGATCCGGAACGGGACATCCATCTCTACATCAACTCCCCCGGTGGATCGGTCACCGCCGGGCTGGCCGTCTACGACACCATGCGGTACGTCGAAAACGACGTGGCCACCGTCGCGATGGGATTCGCCGGGTCGATGGGGCAGTTCCTGCTCTGTGCCGGCACCCCCGGCAAGCGGTTCGCCCTGCCGCACTCGCGGGTCATGATGCACCAGATCTCCGGCGGCATCGGCGGTACGACCGCCGACATCAAGATCCAGGCCGAGAACATGCTCCACATGAAGCGAACCATCCAGGATCGGATCGCGTTCCACACCGGACGGACGCCCGAGGAGATCGCCCGCGACTCCGACCGGGACCGGTGGTTCACCCCGGAGCAGGCCCGCGAGTACGGCCTGATCGACCATGTCATCACGCACGCCGCGCAGCTGGCCGGCCCGGGCCAGCCGGCCCGGCCGTGACGACGGTGCCAGGGGTGGCCGGCCGGACCGGGGTGACCTGGTTCCTGGGTACCCTCCGGGGCAGCGTCGCCGGTACCCCGTTCCAGGTGCGGATGCGCTACACCCGCACCTGGAACCGGAACGGAAAACACGGCTGGCGGATCGTCGCCGCGCACGCCAGCGAGGTGCCGGCCACCGCCGGTGTTCCCTAGGGGAGTCCCGGACGGGACGTTCCGGGATTTCACCGGTCGTGCCCGCCGCCGGCCGGTGGAAGCATCGACGCATGGCTGCTTCGCGGGGGGTACGACGGTGGCGTCAGCTGACCGTCTGGTTACATGTCGTCACCTCGGTCGGCTGGATGGCGCAGGCGCTGACCATCTGCGTGCTGCTGACCACCAGCCTCACCGCGGACGACCGGGCCGTGGCGGTCAGCAACACGGCCTCGGCCGAACTGCTCGACATGCGGCTGCTGGCACCGATGGCGAACGCGTCGGCGTTCACCGGCTTCATGCTGGCCGCCGCCACGCCCTGGGGGTTCTTCCGGCACTGGTGGGTACTGACCAAGTTCGCGATCACCCTGGTGCAGCTCTACCTCGGCATCTTCGTGCTCTCCGACGCGCTGCACGAGTCGGCGGCAGCCGCGGTGGCCGGTACCACCGGCCCGACCCGGGCGATGGTGGTCGGTTCCGCCTGCATGGCCGGTGCCATCGCCTTCCAGGCCTGGCTGTCGGTGACGAAGCCCTGGTCGACCACCCGTTGGACGGCCAACCGGGGGCGCGGCGGGGCACCCCGGACCGCGCCGGTCTGGGTCTTCGTCGCCACGGTCTGCGGCGGACTGCTCGACTTCGCCGTCGCCTGGCTGCTCGGGCACCCCGCCCCGCTGCTCTCCCTGACCATCCTCGGTACCTGGCTGGTGCTGCGCTGGCGCGCCGAGCGGCGGGAGTCCCGGCCGGAGCCGGTCGCCGCCTGACGCGCACCCCGCAGGTCCGACGGCGGACCGTCGCACCGGATTACCGGCGGGTCCTCCGGATGCCGGACGTCACCTCCCGGAAGCACTGGAAGAGTGGCGGTGACATCCGAGCGGAGGAGAACCATCGTGGACTGGAAACTCGAACTCGTCGTCGTACCGGTCTCGGACGTGGACCGGGCGAAGGCGTTCTACACCGAACAACTCGGCTTCCGGCTGGACGTCGACCACCGGGTCGGCGACAGCTTCCGGGTCGTGCAGCTGACCCCACCCGGATCGGCCTGCTCCATCACGATCGGCGTCAACGTCGGTGCCGGGGAACCGGGCACCACCAAGGGACTGCACCTGGTGGTCGACGACATCCGGGCCGCGCTGGTGCACCTCGACGGGGTGGGGGTGGCCAACAGCGGTATCCAGCACTTCGAGGACGGCAACATGGTGGCCGGACCCGACCCGGAGGACCGGGACTACGGCTCGTTCATCTTCTTCGACGACCCGGACGGCAACAGTTGGGCGGTCCAGCAGGTCCGGCAGAGCGGACGGTGAGCCGGGTCGGACCCGACTGGCGGATCAGGCCGGCTGCCCCGCCCCGCCGGGTCACCCACTCAGCCGGCCACCCGCTCAGCCGGTCACCCGCTCGACCGGGATCCACAGCTCGGCGTCCGCCTGGCTGCCATCGTCGGACAACCGGGTACGGGAGATCTGCGGTCCCGGCCGGCTGCGGTACGGGTTGGACGGAAACCACTGGGTGAACACGTCCCGCCAGAGGTACTGGAGAGCCTGCGGGAACTGCCCCGAGCTCTCGAAGACCGCCCACGTCCCGGCCGGTACGGCCAGCACGTCCAGGTCGTCCGGGGCAGCGCTGGTCACCACCGCGTGCCAGTAGTCGAGTTCGGTACCCTCCGCCCGGCTGCCGGCGAGGTTGTCGCTGGCGTTGACGATCCCCTGCGGCTCCTGGTCGGAGAGGGCCTCGATCCGCCGGACGACCTCCTTGTCGACGCTCTTCACGAACTCGACGATTGCCGGGTTCATCCCCTCATGCACCAGCGGGACGCGGGCCCTCCGGCCGGCCAGCTGGAAGCTGTCCTTCTCCACGATCCGGTATCGCATGCTGTTGCTCCCTTCGACGATGAGGCGGAAGGAGAGCTGCGGCTGCGAGCGCAGCGCGGCACCCGTACGCCGGGCCTCGCCGGGGCCGACGCCGTGCACGGCGCGGAACGCCCGGGCGAAGGCCTCCCCCGATCCGTAGCCGTAGCGCACCGCGACGTCGAGCAGCGTCTCCTCACCGGCGAGCACCTCGGCACCCGCCACGGTGAGCCGGCGGCGGCGGATGTACTCGGACAGCGGGATCCCGGCCAGCGCGGAGAACAGTCGCCGGAAGTGGTACTCCGACGTCACCGCGATCCGCGCCAGCTCGGTCACCTCGATCCGCTGGTCGAGGTGCCGCTCGATGTACTCCATCGCCTGGTTGAGCCGCTCCAGCATCCGGCTCTCCTTTCCCTACCGGTCACCCACGCTAGGCAGCGGCCGGCACCCGAACCCGACATCCTGTGCCCGGCCCGGTCGGTCCGCCGCCCGGCCTGCCCGGTCGGACCTCCTTCGCTCCGCCCGATCGGACCTCCGTTCGCTCCGCCCGGTCGGACCTCCTTCGCTCCGTCCGGTCGGCCCTCGGCCGGGGCCGGCACACATAGAGGGAGTTACATTTAACAAAGTTAACTGATACGCTCGCCGGCACCTGCCCACCGACGGCGGGGTACGTATCACATCGACGAGGTGGGGTGCTGTGAGACTACGACGCGAACTCTTTGCCCTGGCGGTCGGCGCGACGGTCGCCACCGTGGTCAACTTCGTCCCGGCGCCGGACAGCCTCGCCGCGACCACCGACGGCACCCCGGTGACGGCAGCCACCGCGTGCTCGGCACCGACCTGGACCGAGGGCACCACCTACTCGGCCGGCAGCCGGGTCACCTACCGGAGCCGGACGTACGAGGCCCTGGTGACCCACACCGCGGTACCGGGCGCCGGCTGGAACCCGGTGTCCGCCCCCTCGCTGTGGCGAGACCTCGGACCCTGCGACGGCGGCACCCCGTCACCGACGCCAACGTCGTCCCCCACCCCCACCGTCTCCCCGACACCGTCGCCCACCCCGACCACCACGCCGTCGCCGACCCCGACCGGCACCTCCGGACCGGGCACCTGCGCGGTCAAGTCCCGGCCGACCGGCAAGGTGCTCCACGGGTACTGGGAGAACTGGAACGGCGCAGCCAACGGGGTGCACCCGCCGCTCGGCTGGATCCCGATCACCGACCCGCGTATCCCCGCCCACGGCTACAACGTCATCAACGCGGCCTTCCCGGTGATCCGCTCCGACGGGACGGTGCTGTGGGAGGACGGCATGGACGCGACGGTACGGGTACCCACCCCGGCCGAGATGTGCCAGGCCAAGGCGGCCGGACTGACCATCCTGCTGTCCATCGGCGGCGCCACCGCCGGCATCGACCTCAGCTCGGCCGCCGTCGCCGACCGGTTCGTCGCCACCGTGGTACCGATCCTCAAGCGGTACAACTTCGACGGGATCGACATCGACATCGAGACCGGCCTGACCGGCAGCGGCAACATCAACCAACTCTCCACGTCGCAGGCGAACCTGATCCGCATCATCGACGGTGTCCTCGCCCAGATGCCGGCCAACTTCGGGCTCACCATGGCGCCCGAGACGGCGTACGTCACCGGCGGCAGCGTGACCTACGGCTCGATCTGGGGCGCGTACCTGCCGATCATCAAGAAGTACGCGGACAACGGCCGGCTCTGGTGGCTGAACATGCAGTACTACAACGGCAGCATGTACGGCTGCTCCGGTGACTCCTACGCTGCCGGCACGGTCCAGGGCTTCACCGCGCAGACCAACTGCCTCAACGCCGGGCTGGTCATCCAGGGCGTCACCATCCGGGTGCCGTACGACAAGCAGGTCCCCGGACTGCCGGCCCAGGTGGGGGCCGGGGGCGGGTACCTGTCACCGAGCCAGGTGGCCCAGGCGTGGAACACGTACCAGGGCGGCTTGAAGGGCCTGATGACCTGGTCGATCAACTGGGACGGCTCGAAGGGGTGGACGTTCGGGGACAACGTCAGAGCGCTCCAGTCCCGCTGACCCCGGCAGTCCGACCGCGCCGCCGCAGCCGCCGGGCCTACGCCGCCCGTGGCCCGGCCCACGTCGCGCCGTTGGAATGGTGCCATCCGGCGTCCGACCTCGCGTCGCCCCGAACCGGAGTATCCCGGCGCAGATCCAGGTTCGCTCCGTCACAGGCGGTACCAGCGCAGGGCCCGTGGCGTGGGGACTTTCGCCTCTGCCCGTCCCGGCGAGGGGCGGGTGATGCTCGAAGGGTGGGTGATCGTTCGTCGCAGCGGCCGGAGCCGCGCTGTCCGGTCCGGCCGGGTGAGCTGTGCACGTTGTGCCAGCCGAGCGTGTCCGGGCCGCAGGACTGCGGTCTGGTGTGGCTGGTGATGGGTGACCCCGACCTGAGGGCGGGCGTGGCTGGTTACGGCCGCCGGGAGACGGGTGCAGCGGAGAGGGAGTGGTTGTGATGGCGGGCATCGGCGGTACGGGCCGGATCGTGGTGGGGGTGGACGGGTCGCCCGCGTCGAAGGATGCCCTGCGGTGGGCGGCGCGGCAGGCGGCGGTGGCCGGTGGCACGGTCGAGGCGGTGATGGCGTGGGAGTATCCGACCTACTACGGGTGGGGTCAGGTCCCTGACGTCGACTTCGAGGGCGGCGCCCGGGCGACGTTGACGGAGGCGGTCGACGACGCTCTGGGCGGAGACCGCACCATCGACGTCGATCAGGTGGTCGTGGCGGGTAACGCCGCACAGGTGCTGATCGACGCGGCGAAGGACGCGGTGCTGTTGGTGGTGGGTAGCCGCGGGCACGGAGGGTTCACCGGTGCGCTGCTCGGCTCGATCAGCCAGCACTGCACCCAGCATGCCACCTGCCCGGTCGTCGTCATCCGCCACGCCACCGCCTGAACCGGTGCCGGCCATGCCATCGCCGGCTGGCCCGCGGGGCCCGGCGCATGTGGACGTGTACTGGCTTCCGCTGGGCGTCGGCGAGCGGACCGGGTTGGTCCGCCGTAGCGGCAAGGTCTTCGAATGGGTCTCGGCCCGTCGTGCGCGCCGGCCGGCCCGCGACCTGTACCACTCCGCTTTGCAGGTGCTGTGCGACGGCGAACGGTTCGTGGTCGAAATGACGCCGGTGTGGCGCCAACCCGCACCGGAGCGTGGCGTGGTGGGTGAGGGTCCGGTCGGGGCGGCGTGGCTGGGTCGGTCCCGACTGTTCCGGTACGAGGTCCGGTGCTGGCGCCACGGTGTCCTGCCGGACGTCGAGTACGCGGTGGCCAGCCCACAACGGCTCAGCACCGACCCGGCGACGGCTCGTCACCTGCTGGACCTCGTTCCCGCCTTTCCACGCCGGGTCTGGGGACGCGACGAGCAGCAGGCCGGGGAGATGTGGAACTCCAACTCGCTGACCGCCTGGTTGCTGGCCCGCACCGGCCATGACCCCGACACGATCCGGCTACCACCGGACGGCCGGGCGCCGGGTTGGGCGGCGGGCTGGACCGTCGCCCGCCGCTCAACCCTGATGCCAACGGAGGAGACCCCCTGCTGGCAGCGGGACGAGAGGATGCGGCAGGCGGTCCGCTGATGCGAAGGCTTGTTGATCGTGCCATTGCTGGTGCTCGACGCGCTGCTCGACAGACTGGCTGCCACGCCCCTCTTGTAAAACGGTCTGGAACGCGGTGGGCCCGTCCAGCAGACCGGCGCACCGAGCGGACCATCCCCGCCCTGGCCTTCGTACCGGCGGTGTTCCTCGGCATCCCCGCAGCCCTTCTGATCCTCCACAACCTGCACGCCCTCGACGGCCGCCGGCAGCGGTGAACGCGCCGGTCGGGAGGGCTACAGCCGATGGCCCGATGTACCCGTGGACGGACGCCGGCCGTGGAGGTCGACCCGTTCCAGAACATCGCCCACGCCATCGCCGGGCACCTGGTGGGCCGACACCCTGTTCATGCCCGGGATGGCCGCCGTCGGCATCGCGCTGACCGCCCACATCGGACCATGGGTCGCAGCCGGATCGGGTGCCGTGATCATGATGCTGATCTGGCTGGCCGAGTTCCCTCTCGCGAGACGGGGAATGTGTTCCGGGGGAACCTGCTCGACCGACCGCCGCCGACGACCCCTCCGGGTCGACCAACCCGATCGCCGACTACCGCCTCATCTACGCCGTCGTCCTGATCGTCCTCGCCCTGACCTACGCCGGCCACACCTGAGTCGCCGGCCGGATCCGGGCTCGCCTCCCCTTCGTCCAGCGCAACCGGTGGATGATCTGACCTGCCTCCAGGCGCGGAGACGCCGGCAACGGATCGCTCGCCGACGAGAACCGGTCGGAGTGACAAACGCCGCCCGGCCCTGCGGTTTCGCAGGGCCGGGCGGTCGTCCGAATGGGCCGAGGTTACGGGGCGACGTGGGTCGCCGCCCAGGAGAGCATGCTGAGGAAGGTGAACGGCGCGGTGTAGTGGAGGTTCAGGTTGTGGCCGGTCTCCGGGACGATGATCAGGTCGAAGTCGGAGGCGTTGGCGTAGTAGGGCGCCTCGGCCTGCTGCACGGCCGCATAGTCGGTGCAGTCCAGGGCATCCACCGCGCAGTACATGTTGTCCTTGGCGCCGATCACGCTGAGCACCGGCACGGTAATGTCCACCGATGCCGAGTTTTGCACCGATGCGGTGAGCATCTCCATGACCGCGACCTGCGGGCCGACCGTCAGGGGTTGGCGGTTGTCGGCGTCGACGGCGAGGACCTGCGGGTCGACCGTAGGCAGGTAGCAGAACGCCGCCTGCCGGGCCGGTGGATTGATCGCCAGGTAGCCCGCGTCCAGGTTGAGCGGTGCGAACTTCGGGTCCTGCGATGCCGGAATCACATCGGCCAGGACCAGGTTGGTGGCGGCGGCGCTGAGCGGACGGACCGCACCGGTGGCGATGAACGCGTCGACGTCGCCGTAGGTCGAGATCCCCTGCCAGGCCGTAACGCTGCCCATGGAGTGGCCGACCCAGATCACCTTCTGGAAGGCGACCGGGCCGATGTTGCCGGCCCGCAGCTTGGTGATCACATCGTGCAGCGCCTTCGCGGTCGCGGCCATGGTGATCTGGCTGCTGTGCGGTTTCGAACTCTCACCCACCCCCACGCTGTCCACACTGAACGTGGCGTACCCGGCGGCGTTCGCGTACTCCCGGTAGGAGTACAGGCCGGGCTGGTAGGGGAAGTCCCAGTATGTCCGGCCGTAGGTACCACCGTGCACCAGCAACTGCACGGTCTTCGGTGTGCCGAACTTCGGCAGGCACAGGTCGCCCACGATGGTCTGGTCCTCAGAGGGCGGTTACGGAGATTGTGTCCCTTTCGGGGCCAAAGCAAACATGCCGGGCTCGTTT